>JAFVWP010000010.1 GCA_017501565.1 Elusimicrobiaceae bacterium
GGGTACCTGTTTTGATGGGCGTGGTGATTGAATGTGCGGAAAATACGGCAAAAGTGCTTTTATTGCAAGACGAAGATTTTTCTGCTGCCGTGTACGCAGTTCCTTCTAAGGAAGAAGGTCTGTTGGTCGGAAGCAGCAACGGAATATTGAAAATGCAATATCTGCCGGTGCTGTCCAATCTGCAAAAAGGCGAAAAAATATATACTTCCGCTGCCAGCAGTATCTTTCCGGCGGGAATTTTGGTGGGAGAAGTGGAAGAAGTGGAAAAAGAAGCGGAAGGATCCACGGCTCCTATTGCGCAAATCGTACCGGCGGCTAATGCCTCTTTGGTGCGGGAATTATTTATTTTAACCAATCAAGAAAAACAAGAGAAAAAATGACAACCGTTTTGAAACTTTTTTTATCATTTATTTTCGCGACCATTTGTCATTGGGCGTGTATGGCGTTTTTTGGAGAAGTGGGAATTACTGTTAATGTCATGCTTATTTTTTCTATGGTGGTATGTGCCTATTTAAAACCGGAGTTCGGTTATCCGACGGCTTTTTTAAGCGGGCTTTTTTTAGATTTTTTCGGAGTAAAATTGTTTGGTTGTAATGCCTTTGTTTTTACCCTGTGTGCATGCGCGGTGTATGGTTTGGAAAAGCGGTTAGATTTTGATGGGGTTATTCCGCAAATTATCAGTATTTTTTTCTTAACATTGGGTGCAGGACTTTTGAATTTATTACTGCTGAAAGTATTTACCGGTTTTTCGGCTTGGAGTGGCTTTTGGCCATTTGCGGCCGGAATAACTTTAAACGCGGTGCTGACGCCGTTTGTCTTTAAGATTTTGCGCCGAGTTTTTGCCTTAGAAATCAAAATCTCTTAATGGCTGCCACTAAAATTTGTTTTAATAACCGCTTAAAATCTTTACTCATCGTAGCCTTTCTGGCCGGGGGGATAGTGGCTTTGCGCTTAGCTGACATTCAACTCTTGCGCCATACTCATTATCTGCAACTGGCAGAACAAAACCGAACACAAGTGCTTTATCAAACGGCTCCGCGTGGGCGCATCTTTACTGCAGATGGCAAATCTATAGCCGCTAATGCCCCTTCTTTCAATTTATATTATCTGTCCGCAGGTCCGAAAGACAAAGACTATTTGGACCGTTTGGCGCAAGACTTTGCCCCGTTATTGAATATTAAAGAAAATGCACTGCTTGAAAAACTAAACAAGGGGTTACGCAGCGGGAAAGCATTGGCTTTAGCGGAAAATCTTTCTCCCAAAACCGCTATTTCTTTAAAAGAACTGCTTTTGTATTATCCCGGTTTATATTTGATTGAAGAAAACAAACGCGTTTATCCGTATGGGGCTTTTGCCAGCCATTTGGTGGGGTATTTGGGAAGCATGGAGGGCAAGGAATGGAAAAACAGAGATCAATCTTTAGATTACCGGTTAAATGCCAAAATCGGTAAAAACGGTTTAGAGAAAAAATTTGAAAAAGAAATGAAAGGCCGCGACGGCGGTGTTTATTTGGAAGTAGATTTCCGCGGACGGGTAAAAAGAGTAATTGAAGACCGTAAGTGGAGAGCCGGACATGATGTGTATTTGACCCTTAATTATGCGGTCCAACAGGCTGCTGAAAAAGGGCTTAAAAACTCCAAGACGGGGCGTGGAGCCGCAGTAGCGATGGATCCTAAAACAGGGGCCGTGTTGGCCCTGGCCACGGCGCCGGCCTTTGACCCGAGTATGTTTGTGGCTTATTCTGATGAGCCGGA
>JAFVWP010000011.1 GCA_017501565.1 Elusimicrobiaceae bacterium
ATGCTTCTTAATTGAATCATACATTAACTCCGTAGTTTTCTTACAAAACTAAGCTTTGGCTCTTTCCACAATTTTGGAAATGCGCCATTTGGTCGTTTTAGACAACGGGCGGGTGCTCATGATTTCCACTTTATCGCCAATTTTGGTTTCGTTGGCTTCATCGTGGGCATGGTATTTCGCCGCTCTCTTTAAGGTTTTGCTGTAAAGGCCGTGACGGACCAAGCGTTCTACTTTCACGACGCGGGTCTTGTTCATCTTATCCGATACAACTTCGCCGGTAAGGACCTTTCTCAGGCCGCGGGTTTCTTGATTTTCCATGTATAAACCTCTTATTTCTGCTCTTTCTTCTGGTTAATCAACGTTTTCAGAAGAGCAATCTCGCGTCTGACCGCCCGGATTTCCATCGGGTTGGCGATGGGGGTGGTGCTGTGTTTGAAAAGAAGATTAAATTTCTTTTCTTGCGCTTTGGCTAACGCTTCGTTAAGTTCAGCCACGCTTTTGTTTTTCAAAGCTTCTTTTTCGTTGGTCTTCATACTATCTTCTCGTTACCAATTTGGTCTTGATGGGCAATTTGTCGGAAGCCAAGCGCATAGCGTGTTTGGTATCTTCCAAGGTGGCACCTTCAAGTTCAAACAAGATGGTTCCCGGTTTTACGACGGCCACCCAATGGTCCGGAGCGCCTTTACCTTTACCCATACGGGTTTCGGCGGGGTGCTTGGTGATGGCTTTGTCGGGGAATACGCGAATCCAAAGTTTACCTTTCTTTTTGATTAATCTGGACAGCGTGATACGAGCCGCTTCAATCTGGCGGGCGGTGATCCATTTCGGTTCCAACGCTTTGAGGCCAAATTCGCCGAACACCACTTCGGCGCCGCGGGTAGCGTTACCCTTAATGCGGGGAGCGCTGTGCGGTTTACGATATTTTACTCTTTTAGGCATCAACATAAGTAAATTCCTCTATTTGATTTCCTTAGCAGGGGCCACGTTTTCCACGGCTCCGGAATCGGTCGTGCCTTCGGTCATGTCGCGGTGTTTTTTCAACTCATTCATAATCTCTTTGGGAGATTTGGCGAAGTGAGTTCTTTTGAAAATCCACACTTTAATACCGATTTTGCCGCTGACCGTTTGAGCTTCAGTAAAGCCGTAGTCAATATCGGCGCACAAGGTATGCAGAGGCACGCGGCCTTCACGTTTCCATTCCGTACGGGCAATTTCCGCACCGCCTAAACGGCCAGATACCATGATTTTAATACCCAAAGCTTTGCCTTGTAAGGCTTTTTCAATGGCTTTTTTCATGGCAGCGCCGTAGTGGGCACGTTTTTCAAGCTGCATAGCAATATTTTGCGCCACGAGCTGCGCATCCGTTTCCGGATTTTTAATTTCAATAACGTTGACGAACGTTTTGCTGCCGGTCAACGCTTCAATTTCTTTGCGCAAGGCTTCAATGTCGGCGCCTTTTTTACCGATGACCACACCCGGGCGAGCGGTATGAATGTTCAAGCGCAAGAAAGCGCCGGCACGTTCAATACCTACATAGCTGACTGCGGCCATTTTAAATTTATCGTCCACAATTTTGCGGATCTGGAAATCTTCCATGATCAACGCAGGCATATTCTTGGGGGCGAACCAGCGGGAACGCCAATCCTGAATATAACCAAGTCTAATGGACCGAGGGTGAATCTTGTGTCCCATAGTTTAGCGA
>JAFVWP010000012.1 GCA_017501565.1 Elusimicrobiaceae bacterium
GACCAAAATTCGTCAGCAGTTTGCTTTAGACAGCGGTGCTTATTCCCAGATGTCCAGTACCAGCGGTTATTTAAATGCTTTGGCGCAGGTGAATGGCCCTCTCCCGTACAGGGTCATGAAAACCATGAATGTACCTCTTCCTGCTAAAGCAACGGCCCCCGATCCGGATAGAAAAGTAACCGTATTTGACGTATTTTACACGGCAGGTGCTTTTCCGGCCGTCGGTCCTAATTATGGGGAAGGACCGGACGGGGCGATTGCCAACCCTGTTCCCACCCCGGAGGCTACCAGCTGGGGATTGCAGTACTTTCAGGGAAAGAGAGCCGGCTGGAACAAAGAAGACCCGCAAGAAGAGTTTGATGAAGAAGAACGGTATGTGCTCACCAACAAAGACATTGCCGATAATTACTTCTTTGGTGCTTCGGGTATTGGTTTAACGACCATTAAAGAGTATGCCACTATTTTTGTGAGAACGGGATCTATTTATGCTTCGCAGACTTATTCTTACAAAGATACGATTAAAAATTCTCGCATGTTCCGCGAAAATTATTATTTAAATACTCGTGATTGCCGCAAAGCAGACTGCGGAAAACAGGCCGCAGCTACGTTGGACCGTTTTGAATTGGAAAGTACGCCGTTTGAAATTGATAAAACCCGTTTTTACGTGACGGCAGATTATAAAGGATCTACGATGCACTCCGGTTCGTATCCTATTGACTTAGATATGTCTAAAGCGTTAAATGCCAAACTGTTCCAGTTTGCATACTTAACACCGTCTGCACGCACCAAGCTGCGCCAACTCAAGCGCGGTGTGACAGTGAAACAAAAATATACATTACCCGAAAATCGCTTTAATATCAATTTAACACAACGCTATAATCCGTATGTACAAAACAGTGTGTCTGTCAGCTGTCCGCGCAATAACAATAACTGTGTTTGGCCGAATCCTATTCCCAAATATAGCGTCAAGGTGGGTATATGAGACATCTTTTTTCTTCTCGTAAAGGTCAAGCTACCACCGAAACAGTGCTCTTGTTTCCGGTGTTGGTTATTTTTATTGTTTTTATCATTAAAATTTTTGGTTTATTGGTACTTTCTCAAAAAATGGAAATTGCCGGTTTTTATGCCGCGCGCCGCTATCAGCTGCAGTCTCACGTAACAGATTATCTGACTCGTTGGGATCGCCGCTATCTACAAAAAGACATCAAGAAAAAAGTGGAAGATTATTTGGGCTTTAATAATCCGGGTATGGTGCGTTTTTTGAGCTTACGTTCTCTGAAGCTCAATGTGGATACGTCCGGTACTTGGACACGTGTGGTGCTGACGGTTAATACGGCTCCTCCGCGCATCAATTTCTTATGTAAGTATGACAAAATGCAGTTGTGTAAAGATGAACTTACCTGCATTAAAGGGTTTGAATTTTTGTGCGAAACGGGCGGCGAAATTGAAGTGATTAAATACGTAGGCCCCAACGAACGTGTATTGCCGTACGTCCGTCCGGAAAGCCGCTAGTACCGAGAGATTGCATTTTAGACGGTCAAAATGTTTTTAAAAAAAGGCTTGACAAAGCTTTTTAAACCGTTTATACTACTAGTAAGCGCTAGTGTTGCGCGGAAATTTAAACTCTGTGTTTGAGCGTAAAAGCTTGTCTTTTACGGGTCAGCAAGAGTGAATTTTTATATATAGAAAGAGGTGAAATTATGTTCAACCTGTTTAACAAAGGCCCAAAAGTCAGAGCGGGCAAACCAACACAAGAAGAAAAGAAAAAACCCGTTGTCGGTATGGTGGGTGGCAAGTCTGCACGTCCGGCTAATGTATTGGGAGATGCTTGGAAAAAATTGCAAAAGATGGACCGTAAACAGGCTTATACTTTTGGCGGTATTGCCGTGGTGGCCTTGGTGGCGTTGATCAGTATTGCTTCTATGGGCGGCCAGGATCCGGAAGATTTTAATGATTTTGAAACGCGCGGGTATGACCTTGCTAATATGCCTTTTTCTACTGATGAAGCGGAGCAATATCTTTTGGCTTCTAAATATCCGGACATGAACGACAAATCTCACGCGGGGTTGTACAGCAAATCTGAAAAAGAAGCTCGCCAAGCAGAAGACGCGGCCGAAGCGCAGGCCAAATTAAATACTTCTGCCACTTCCAAAGGCTCTGAATATCGCCCCAACCGCTATTATGGCGGTGGCGGTGGTGGTGCTTCTGCCAGTCCTACGCAAGTGGGAGAGTTAAATTCTGCCGGTCTTAAAAGTGCC
>JAFVWP010000013.1 GCA_017501565.1 Elusimicrobiaceae bacterium
TACGGAGTCGACGGGATTCGAACCCGCGGTCTCTGCCTTGACAGGGCAGCGTGTTAGGCCAGGCTACACCACGACTCCAACGTCTCAAATTCTTTCGTACATATATTGTAGCAACTTGTGAGTAATTCGTCAATTTTTTTTCATTTCACGAGAGAGATTACAGCCCAAACTCGCCCCACAATATTTGCTCCAACTCCAACTCTACGCCGCTTTTTTCTTTTACTTGGCGTTTTACTTCGTCCATTAAATTTTTAATATCTTCCGGGGTGGCATGATTGAAATTGACAATAAATCCGGCGTGTTTTTCCGAAACTTTCGCCCCGCCGATGCTTAACCCGCGCAGCCCCGCTTCGTCAATCAGGCGGGAAGCATAATCCCCTACCGGGCGTTTGAATACGCTGCCGGCGGACGGCAAATCCAACGGCTGTTTTTCAATGCGTTTATGCAAAATGGAATTGCGGGTTTCCAACAAAGAAGCAAAATCTTTTTTCTCTAAAGAAAATCCGGCCCCCAACACAATGTAGTTTTCAATGCCTTCTACATGGCGGTAGGAATGAGGCAGGTTTTCTTTAAGTAAAACGGCGGGTCTGCCTTCGTAATCAATAGCTTCTACATATTCTAAACAATCAAAGGTTTCTTGCCCGAAAGCCCCGGCATTCATATATACCGCCCCGCCGATACTGCCCGGAATGCCGGAAAGTTTTTCCATGCCGGCCAGGCGCGCCCGGACGGCTACTTCGCACACTTTGTCCAAAGCGGCCCCGGCTTGCGCGGTAACACGGCAATCCTGCACAGCTACTTGATTCATGCGTTTGGTGGAACAGACAATCCCGCCCAAGCCCTTTCCGCCTACCAAAATATTGGACCCGAAGCCGATAATGCGCAAAGGTATGTTTTCGGTGCGGGCCAATTTGAGTACAAAGCTCCACTCTTCACTGCTTTGCGGATAAACATACACTTCGGCCTTGCCGCCGGTGCGGTAGGTAGTATGGTTGCCCATCGGCTCGTTGAGCAGACAATGTTCCTTGAAATAAGCAGAAAGTTCTTTTTTAAAATCCATGATTTACCTTAAAAATGAATCCCTACACCGCCTTGGATGCCTTGGCTGTTTTTGGTATAAGTATAGGCTCCGTAAAGATAAACAAACGGAAACGGATGAATATTTACACCGGCCGTATAGCGTACGGCATCATCATCAGTTTTGTGATTGGTTAAGAAATGTTTGGTTTCCATTTCGCTGTAATCATAGCCGATGCCGATGTAAGGCGTAAGAACGACTAAATCAAGAGAAGCAGACGCGGAAGCAGAAAAGTGGTCCCCGTCATAATAATCGGTTTTAAAGCGGTCATAAAAAAGCCCCGCCGCCAAATGAATGGTGGCTACATTGCCGGTCCATTTTAACCCGCCGCCCAAAGATTCAAAATCATTATAGCTGGTGCCGCGCGCGGCGATGCCGATGCCCAAAATGGGTAATTGGGTTTCGGCAGTGATAAAAGGAGCATAAAAATATTCATCATCTGAAAAATTATCATCAGCCGTTCTGACGGCAGAAAGCGTAGCGCCGATGTCTACACCCGGGAAAGTGGCCCCTTGACCGGTGTGAAAATCCGCCATGCCGATCATTGTGGAAATATCGTGGTTATATTGAGAGAACCCGGCGATGTCAAAGTTTTCTTTGAAATCACTATTCATACCGGCAAAAGCAGGTACGCAGAAAAAACAAACCAAAGCAAACAACGCAATTATTTTTTTCATACAATGTCCTTGTTGATAAATTTTCTTACATATCATATCATAGAAAAAGAGAGCGTTTTTAGCAAGACAGAAATGCAAAAAAATAATTTTGGAGGATTTTTTATGGTAAGCCCCTTAGCCGGAACGTTAACCCAACACCCGATTGATGTAGAAAAATTACGCCAACAATTTTGGCACCCGGAAGGGGAAATTTCCCCGGTCAAATTCGGCACTTCCGGCCATCGGGGTCAATTGGGGGCGGGATTTTGCGCCCGACATGCTTTGGCTATTGCGCAAGCGGTAGCGCGGATTCATTTGGAAGATAAAATTGAAGGTCCTGTATTGTGTGGCGGGGATACCCGTTTGATGTCGCACGATACGGCGGTGCTTTGTGCAGAAGTGTTGACCGCCAACGGCCTGCACGTTATTTTGCCGGAAATGGCTTTGCCTACTCCGGTGTTTTCTTTTGAAATTATCCACGGCCGTGCAAGTGCGTGCTTAAACGGCACCGCCAGCCACAACCCCCCGCAAGATATGGGGCTTAAATACAATCCTTCTCACGGCGGCCCGGCCGGCTCTGAGCTGACCACGCGCATTGCCCAATATGCCAATGAATATCTAAAAAATCCAGCCGAAATTAAACGTATTTCTTTAGAAGAAGCGCGCGCGAAAGGGCTTATCAAACAAGCGGATTTAATTACGCCGTATGTGGAAAGCTTGGGGAAAATGGTGGATTTTGAAAGTATCAGAAAAAGCGGTTTAAAAATTGCGATTCACCCGTTGGGTGGCAGCAGTTTGCCTTTTTACCGCGCCATTCAAGAAAAATACCAATTGCAGAATATGCACATTGTCAGCCAAACGCAAGACCCCAGCTTTTATTTTATTCCCATAGACCACGACGGGAAAATCCGCATGGATCCGTCTTCTAAATATCCGATGAGCCCGCTGATTGAATATGTAAAGAGCGGCGAATATGATTTTGCCGGCGCCAGCGACCCGGACGCCGACCGCTTTGGCTGTGCTACTGCCAAAGGGGGTTTAATATCGCCTAACCATGCTTTGTGTGTGATGGCCGATTATTTGATTAAACATAAAAATCCCGCCAAAGATATGCAAATCGGCCGCACCTTGGGCACTACGTCTTTGTTGGACCGCATTGCCAAGGCCAACGGCTATGGTTTAGATGAGCAAAATGTAGGGTTTAAGCATTTTGTGGACGGCATTGTCGGCGGGCGCTACATTTTGGCGGGCGAAGAAAGCGCCGGTATGAGTATGAGCGGTTGGACCCCGGAAAAAGACGGCATTTTGGCGGTGTGCTTATTGATGGAAATCATGTCCGTAGGCGGGGATATTGCCACGCTTTACCAAGGCTTAACCGAGCAATACGGCCTGCCGTATTATACCCGCGTGGACGTGCCGACCGATGAAGAAGCCAAAAAACGCGTGCAATCTTTTAAGAAAGAAGATTTGAAAGATTTGCAAAGCGTTGCAGGCGAAAAGGTAACGGGTGTGCGCGACAGCGACGGCATTAAAGTATATTTGGAAAATGCCTGGTTCTTGGTGCGCCCGAGCGGTACGGAAAATATTTTAAAGTTCTATGCCGAAACATTTGTGAATGAACAACATTTACAGCAAATTCTGGAAGAAGGACGAAAAATATTCGGCGTTTAAATTGCTAGATGTTTAGTCGGATTGTTTTATAAACTGCGCAGAACAAAACGTTTTGCGCAGTTTTTTGATGGGGAAAAAAGCTTGACTCATTTTTTTTTTTTGCTACACTTTGTGTGAAATGGCAGCGCGTGCGAAATAAAATGCCGTTTGCTGTGTCGTAAAAGGCCCGCAAGGATAAGAAAAATGAGAAAAGGTTTTACTTTGATAGAACTCTTAGTCGTTGTATTAATCATCGGTATTTTGTCAGCGGTAGCCTTGCCGCAGTATAGAGTTGCGGTAGAAAAAAGATTTTTTCTAATGATGCGTTTGATTTTTATGTTTTATAAAAACCCCCGCTTTTGCGGGGGTCTTAGTTTGATAAATCCTACTTAACTTCTGCGGTCTATGGCGTAATAGCTGCCATCTTGTTTTTTAGCCAGGCATTTAAGCTCACTGCCGATATTGCTCACCTGGGCGAAAGAAGTCAGCTCTTTTAACGAGTTATGCACAATGCCGATGCCGATGGATAAAAAGTTAAATTTTTCCGTTTCGCCGCGGCGGTTGACGGAAAGCATAAAACCTTGGTTGCGGTCATCTTCATTGTAAAATGTCGGTGCCGTTGCGGTCATCTCTTCCACAATTTGGCGGGCGATATTTTCGGCCTGTTCTAAGGCGCAAATAATAATAAAGTCATCTCCGCCGATATTGCCCACAAAAGACGTAGGGTCCAGCCGTGAAGCCCGCACCAACATTTGTGCCGAAGCCAAAAGTACTTTGTCCCCTTCGCCAAAGCCATATTTGTCGTTAAAAGCTTTGAAATTATTTAAATCACAATACAATACGGCAAATTTACGGCCGGATTTGATTTCTTGTTCCACGCGGGCTTGAATGGACGGATTGCCCGGCAGTTTGGTCAGCGGGTTGGAGTCCATTTTTTGTTTGCTTCTCTTGAGCAACAATTTCACGCGGGCCACTACTTCGTCCGCATCGGCGGGCTTAATCAAGTAGTCGTCAATATCCAATCCCAACCCTTCCATTTTGGTTTCTTTATCCGTAACGGCGGTAAAAATGATGATGGGTGTTTGTAAATATCCGGTGTGGCTGCGCACGTCTTTAACTACTTCAAAGCCGGTTTTATGCGGCATTTCATAGTCTAAAATCAATAAATCTGGATTTTCTTTGTAAATTTTATCCAAGGCATCTTGTCCGTCTTCGGCAGTAACCACCGAAAAGCCGGCATCTGTTAAAATTTCAGATACCAACATGCGGATAGCCGGATTATCGTCTGCGAGTAAAATCTTTGCTTTATGTTCCATATCTAGTCATTAAATAAAAAAACGGCCTTCGGTGCAAGGGGGAAAGTAAGAAAAGACGAAAGAGAAGTCTTTTTCGTATAATGCAAATATGACCGCTGCAATTATTTTTATAGGAATTGTGCTGTTTTTAGGACAAGTGTTTTCTTCTTTGTTTGAGAAAACACGCTTGCCCGATGTATTACCTTTGATGCTTTTGGGTATGATTATGGGACCGGTAACGGGCTTGGTCGGGCCGGAAGATTTCGGCCGTGCCGGAGAAATTTTTACCACGTTAGCCTTGATTGTGGTTTTGTTCCAAAGCGGGATAGAACTAAAAATTTTATCTTTGCGCGGGGCTATGGGCCAAGGGTTTTTATTGACCACAATTACTTTTAGTATTTTAACCATTGTATTGGCTTGGGTGACCAAAATAACCTTACCTATTCCGTCTATTTATGCGTGGATTATCGGCGCTATTTTGGCCGACAATTCCACCGCTATAGTTATGCCTTTGCTGGATAAGCTGAAAATAGCCGAGCCTACGCGGGCTATTTTGTTTTTGGAAGCTAATTTAACGGGCGTTTATTCTATTGTGATTGCCCTGGCTTTGTGGGGAATAGCAGATACCGGCGGGCATTTATCGGCCAAAAAGGTGGGGTTGGAAATTTTGCAATCTTTTGGAATCGGCGTTCTGCTCAGTGTTTTTGCGGGGTTTTTCTGGATGCGGATTTTAAATAGGGTGCGCTATTTGGAAAATGCCGTTTCGCTTACTTTTGCTTTTGTGCTTTTGGTGTATGGACTGAGTGAATTGAGCGGCGGTGACGGCGCAATAGCTACGCTTGTTTTTGGTGCTGTTGTGGGGAATATGCGTTTAATACGCCGCTTGTGGTTGAAAAAACTCAGTTTTAATGTGCTGACATTAAATCATGGTGAAAAAACATTTTTTGAAGAAGTGGAATTTATTTTTAAAACGTTGTTTTTCGTTTATATGGGTATGAGTATGCGTATTGGGCAGATCCATTTGGTTTTTCTGGGGTTATTATTTGCTTTAATTAAACTCTTGGTTCGTACTCCGTGTGTTAATTGGTGTGTGAGCAAGAGTATTACGCGTAGTGATTGCTCGGTTATTTTGGCCATGTGCCCGAACGGGTTAGTCAGTGCCGTATTGGCAGCGATGATA
Source organism: Elusimicrobiaceae bacterium (assembly GCA_017501565.1). GTDB lineage: Bacteria > Elusimicrobiota > Elusimicrobia > Elusimicrobiales > Elusimicrobiaceae > Avelusimicrobium. The sequence continues at coordinate 5,860 of JAFVWP010000013.1, forward strand.
GCCCAACGATTGCCGGAAGGTGGAGACGTGTTGAAAGACGTTATTTATTCCGTTATTCTCTTTAGCGTGATATTCTCTAGCTTGATGTCTTTTCGGATAGAAAAAGGCGGCTTGCGTTGGATAGGGGAGAGTTTCTTTATGCGCCATAAACACGATAAAGAAGCATTAGCGCTTCCCGCTCAAGCGGATACAGAAAACCCGCCGGCTTAAGGGCGGTATACAAAAGTAAGTAAAGCGTCTTTGGTATGGTCGCGGCGGTAAGAGAAAAACTTTACTTTATCTCCGCAAGTACATAAGTGGGGCAATTGAATATTTCTCTCTTCTAAACCCGCGGTAAGCAGTTGTTGTTTAATGGCTTTGCTTAAATCTACAAATTTCTTGTCTTCTTTCACGATAACGCACCCCGGAAATTGCTCCGCTACGTCTTGTTGGACTTCAAAACAACAGCTTTGAATGTGCGGCCCGGCCCAAGCGCTGAAAGGGCCTTTTGCTCCCATTTCCTGCATTTTTTGAAGCGTTTTAAGGGGCAACTGCGCCGCTACCCCGCGCCAACCGCAATGAGAAAGACCAACTACCTGCGCATGAACGTCCCATAAAATTAAAGGAACGCAATCCGCTGTCAGAATAGCCGCCCCGAACCCGCTGCCTTTTAAGACCCAGCCGTCCGCTTCGGCTAAAGCGTCCGCTTGGATTTGGCGGGCTTGCTGTAAAGAGCCGGCACAAACCAAGGTGTCGGAGTGGACTTGCTTAAAGCGCAAAATGTTTTCTTCGGGAATGAATAATTTATCAAAAAGGGCCTGTGTATTTTCGGCCAGGCGCATATTGCCCATAGCGCGGTCCGTAGTGCCATGCACTACGCCTAAAGATAAGAGTCTGGGGTCTGAATAAAGTTTCATAAGATTAATTAAGTTTTTTGAGATAGACTTGTTTTAATGGACGGCCTAAAATATTTTTAGCCAAGCGCTTAAAACGCAAAGGGTCATCACTTGCATAGATTTTCAAAGTACCGCGTCCTTTTGTGTTTAATTGATGGCTGTTGGCCAGTAAAGCCTGTACTTCTTCGGCTAACACTTCGGCAGAATCTACCAGGCACACTTTGGGGCCCAGGCAGTTGGCAATTTTGTTTTTAATGACCGGGTAGTGCGTACAACCCAAAATAATCGTATCGGCTCCGCTTTCTTGCACGCTACGCAAATAATCGGCGATGATGTGTTCTCCGGCTTGCGGGTGAATCCACCCTTCTTCTATCAGCGGTACAAACAAAGGGCAAGCCTGTTGGGTAATGGTTAAATTTTTGTGTAAGCGTAAAAGCTCTTTCGGATAGGCTTTGCTTTGGGTGGTGGCTTCGGTAGCGATGATGGCCACTTTGCCGTTGCGGGTGGTTTGTAATGCTTTGACCGCGCCGGGCTTAATTACGCCAATGACCGGCACCGAAATTTGTTTTTGCAATTCGGTCAATGCTAAGGCGGAAGCAGTATTGCACGCTACGACGATTAATTTAACCTGTTGGCTCTCTAAAAAACGCGCAATAGCTAAAGAAAAACGGGTAACGGCCTGTTTGGATTTAGACCCATAGGGGGTGTTGGCCGTATCTCCGAAATAAATATATTTTTCCCGGGGAAGCACCTTACAAAGCGTCTTTAAAATGGTAAGCCCGCCCAGACCCGAATCAAAAATACCGATGGCTCTTCTGTTCATAAATTTATTATAGTAATTGAGACGTCTTCTTGTCTTTGACGTTTTGTATTACAAATATATGGTTGTTTTGTGCTAGAATATGGATATGCTGAAAAAACTTTGTATTTTATCTTTTCTGATTTTAACCAGCCTTTCGTGCTTTGCCGCTCCAGCCAAAGGAACGGCTCCGTTGATGGTGGGGGGGAATTTTTCCGATAAGGTAAGCACTTCGCGCAGTGTTATCTTTGATGAAGCCGCCCGCGAAGCTGAGATAGAATCCTTAGAAAAACGCATAAAGAATAAAGATTTTTCAGGAGCTATTTCGCGCATTAATGACCTGGCTTCCAAGAATTTTTTGGATAAGCGTTTTTACTTGCTTTTGGCTATTGCCTATGACGGATTAAAACAATACGACGACGTTATCTATTCCGCCGGGGAAGCTATTGCGGTGGCTCCGCAAGACCCGCGCCCGTATTCTTTGCGGGCCAATGCGTATTTAAAAAAAGGTGATTATGAACGCAGCCGTATTGATGTGGATAAGGCACTGAAATTAAATCCGAAATTTAAATTTGCTTTAAAAACAAAAGAAGAATTAGACGGCAAAACCAGAGAAAAACAGCAAGTTGCCAAAAAGAAAAAGCAAAACTCTCCACCGCAATGGTTGATTATCTATTTCGTAGCGATTGTGGCCGCTATTGTCATTTTTGTTTATCTGCGTTATGAAGATTTATTCCGCCACGGCCCCAAAACCGCATACAGCCGGCGCGAAGTGGAAGTAAAAGAACAATACGAATTTTTGCGCCAAATCGGAGAAGGCGGCATGGGAAAAGTGTATGAAGCCTACGATAAGGTGCTCAAGCGCAAAGTAGCCATTAAGCGCGTGCGTCCCGAGCTTGTGCGCAGTGCCTATATCCGCGAACAATTTTTAGCCGAAGCGCGCATGGTGGCCTTGTTGCGCCACCCGTATATCGTGGAAATTTACACGGTGATAGAATCGGAAAGCAGTTTGTATTTGGTTTTTGAATATGTAGACGGGCAAACCTTGGAAACCCGCCTGGATATTGACGGAAGGATTCCTTTCTCCGAAGCGAAAAAGATTTTTGACTATGTGTGCCGCGGGTTGCATTATGCCCACTCCCAAGATATTATCCATTGTGATTTAAAACCCGGAAACATCATGATTCGCGAAGACGGCACTGCCAAGGTGATGGATTTCGGGGTAGCAAAAAAATCTATGGAAGGCGATACCGGGGCCCGCACCGTTGCCGGAACGCCTGCTTATATGGCCCCCGAACAACAAAAGGGCTTTATGCGCAAACAATCCGACGTTTACTCTTTGGCCCTGTGCTTGTATGAAGCCTTGGTAGGCCAAGTGCCTTGGAGTGTGAAAGGGTTTGACATTGCCACCAAAAGGGTTTACCCGCCGTCGCGCTTAGCGCCGGGGATTCCGGTGGAAGTGGACCGCCTGTTGGAAGATGCCTTGCGCGAAGACCCCAAAGAACGTATCCAAAGTATTGATGAGTTTTGGTCCCGCTTAAATGCGATTGCTCCGGTAGCAGAAGAGAATTTGGAAAAGACGCATTACTGATTTAAAAACCCGCCGAAAGGCGGGTTTTTTTAGAGCGTATTTATTTGCCGGTCAGCGTTTTGACGGCACAATGATACAATGCGTGTAAGTTCTGGAAAATGGGCTTTTCGCCAAAATGCGGCTCCCATTTTAAGCGGTGTAATTCGTCGCTGATGACAAAGGCCGCTGCGGCTTTGGCTTTCTTTTGTTGGCAAATGGCAAAGAAAGCCGATGCTTCCATTTCCACGCTAATAATGTTTTTCTTCTGATACAGAGCCACTTCTTCGGCTGTTTCGCGGAAGATGGCGGCGGTGGTCCAGGTAGGGCCGGTATGAAAATCCAACTTTTCTTTTTTAAACGTACTGCCCAATTTTTTGGTAAGCAGTGCCGACGGCTTGACCAATTCTTCGGCCACATAATGCGCCGAAATGCCGTCATCGGCCAAGGCCGCATCGCAAAGGACCAAATCCCCCGCTACGGCTTCGGGCTGTAAAGAGCCGGCAATCCCTATTAAAATAAGTTCTTTCACCCCCAGCGCCAATAACACTTCCAAAGACATAGCCATTGCCGGTGCGCCGATGCCGAAACCGGTTACATAACAATAGCCTTTCTTTTCATCTACATAAATATCGGCTTCGCAATTGTAATGTTTAAAATTAGCTTGGCTGAGCGCAAACTTGGTCATGGAAGAGAGCGGACAGACAATGGCTTTCGGGGGAAGTTTCAAATCGCAACGGATATGGTTTAAATAGGTTTTGGCGTTGGAAAGCTCTTTGAGTTTTATTTTGGTTTTTTTGGGAAAAAGAAGACTCATTTTTTCGTTCCTTAATAAATAGATTTATTTATAATATAGCAAAAAATATCTCATTTCCGCGAAGAAAAAACTTTACAACCCGCCCCCTAGGTGTTATCATATAAAAAGGATAATTTTTTAGCGGGTGTTATATGCTGACGAAATACAATATCGTAGACCGCAAACTTTGCGTAACGGAAGATGAAAAAGCACAAGTATATGTGTTTACCAATCCTTCGGTAGAAGAACAACGTTTTTTGGTAACGGATTTTCAAATAGACGAGCATACTTTGGCCTCTTCTTTGGACCCGGACGAATTGCCGCGGTTGGAGTTTGAGCCGGAGCATATCGTTATGATTTATAAACGTCCCAAAAATTATTCCGGCAAAGACCAATTGGAGTTTAAAGTGGCTTCCGTAGGCACCTTTTTATTTGAAGATAAATTGGTGGTGGTGCTGGCGGAAGATATTCCTTTGTTCGTCGGAAAACGCTTTCAGAGTGTGTCTTCAGTCAAAAATGTATTCTTAAAATTGGTTTATAATTCTATTTCTCACTATGTGGAACATTTGCGCATTATTCACTTGATTTCAGAAGAAATTGAAGACAAGATGAACGAGTCTATGGATAATACATATCTGCTTAATTTGTTTAGCTTGGAAAAGAGCTTGGTCTATTATGCAGAAGCTATTACCGCCAACGGCTTTGTGTTTGAAAAAATGCGCACATTGGCTTCCCGCTTTGGATTTGATGAAAATAACGCGGAAATGTTGGACGATATTATCGTAGAAAACCTGCAATGTAAAACCCAAGCGGATATTCATTCCAACATTTTGGCCCAGATGTTGGGCGCGCGTGCCAGCATTGTGAGTAATAATTTAAACTTACTGATTAAAAAACTCAATATTATCACCATTTCTTTGATGGTGCCTACCTTAATTGCAAGTATTTATGGCATGAACGTAGCCTTGCCGATGGAGCATCACCCGGCGGCGTTTTGGATGTTATTGGGGCTGGGTTTGGTGTCGGTATGGTTGGTAATGCTGTATTGGCGGCATAAAAATTGGTAATTTATTTTGTATGTTTCACCCCGCCCGCAAGGCGGGGTTTTTTGATGTGTTTTGGGCCTAAAGACCTATCTGAAAGTGGGTCTTTTGACCCTTGGGGGCGTAAATACTAAAATTATAAAATTTATATATAAAGAAATAAGATTAGGAGAAAAAGAACGTATGAAAAAAATGAATAAAGCCGCCGGTTTGCTTTGCGTAGCGGCCATGTTGGCCCCGGTGGTTGCTTGGGCTGATGATATTCCCAGAATGATCTCTAAAGATGAACGTAACGGCATTACCCAGGCCGCCCGCCAGGAATTATTGCCTAATTACGAAAAGATGAGAATGGAGCTTTTGCCGGAAGTAAGCGCCGAAGAAGTGTTGTTTTTAGACGGAAAATTTGAAAAGTTGCAAAGATTTTCTGCCGGAGAAAAATTTTTCAACGGCCATGAAACCTTAGTCGTTCCGCAAGGTGAAGTAAGATATGTAGGTGTAGATGTGAATACAGGTGAGATTTTTGTATCTAAGCCGTCCGTAACCACCTATAAAGTGGCTCCGGTACATGGTATGTATAAAGGCAAAGTCATTACACCGGGCTCTTTGTTTATTAATGGGCAATGGATTGCCGCAGAGCAAGTAGGCACGAAAGCCAACCCCAGAGTGTTTTATGTGAGCCAAAAAACGATGCACGGCACGATGAAACAAGCCTTGGCTACGGCTGAAAGAAAATTTACTTTATCGCCGATGCGCCAATCTTTGATTCAAAGATACGGCGCCGATATTTTCAGCCCGCTCAATGAAAGTGCGGCTAAACTTTTAAGAGCCAATGATATTTATTTGGCCCGTACGGCTGAAATCGGTATCGTGCGTGCGGCCGGCTTACAAGTAAACGAAGTTAAAATTGCCGAAGCCCGCCAAGCTGATATTGAATGGAGAAAAAGAGCGGACGAAATCGTATCCAAAAATAAACGCGTAAAAGCAACCGCCAGATACAGAGGCTTTTTCTTTAAAGGTTTAGGCGCAGTAGCCGTAGTGGTCGGGTTGGAAGCGGTAGATATGCTGTTGTCCAGAATGGAAACTTCCTTGCAGGCAAATGCCACTTCCCAAGCCAATGCCCAAGTAATTGTCCAATCCGTACAAATGCGTGAGAAAATGGTGGCCTTAGCCGAGACCAATCCGCAAGCGGCTTTGTGGTTGCCTTTGCAAGATAAAGAGTACATCTTGTTGCAACGCGGCACCGCTGCCAGAGAAAACCTGTTAGGTGCGATGTTGCAGTACGGCAGTTTTGCCTTGAACAGCTTGGAAGAAGGCACCGAAGAATACAAATCCGTCCAAGAAGCCGAACAAATTGAATTGACCGAAATGGCCGCTAAAAAAGAATTAGCCGCTTTGGTTTCTTAAAAGAAATTATTTCAAAAACCCCGCCTAACCAGGCGGGGTTTTTTTGTGGGCAGTTGGGAAAGTGTCAAACAAAGCAAACTTTTTTTGTTGTTTTTCTGACGGATAAAAAAATACTTGACTCGTTTTTTTTTTTTGATTTAATTAGCTTATACGCTAATTAAATCAAAAAAGGAGACAAGCATGAAAAAAATTAAAATTAGTGGCCGTGCAGGCTTTACATTAATAGAATTATTAGTGGTGGTGTTAATCATCGGGATATTGTCGGCGGTAGCTCTGCCGCAGTATAACAGAGCAGTACTTAAAAGCCGCGCTACACAAGGCTTTATTACTTTAAGAGCCTTGGAAACGGCACAAAAAGAATATAAGTTGGCCAATGGAGAATATACAACGGACTTGAATAATCTTTCTATACAAATCAGTCATGGTAATGTTTGGTGCAGTGGTACAGACGAAAGCGCCTTTTGCCAATTAAGGATTACTGACAACTTAAGCATGGAAATATTGGTTGATGAGCCTAGCGGATCTGCAGCGAAATGGCGTTGTATGGCAACACCAAGCGACAATGTGGCAAATGGTGTTTGTAAATCTTTTGGCGGAAATGTGATTCTAACAAGACCTGGCCGTAATTATTATAGTATGCCTTAAAGCTTTTATAACTTTAGCCACTTGTATTCAATGATGACCACAATGCCGAAAAGGCCCACCGGCCCCCAACCCGCCAAGAATGGGTTGATGTAGCCGTTTTCCCCAATGGAAGTAACCATGCTGATCAGCCACCAAAAAGTAAAAGCAATCACCATGGACGTAATGATGTTTAAAATTTTACTTTTGCGGCGGGTGCTGATAGCAAAAGGCATACCCAATAAACACATAATCAGCGTAACAAACGGGGCCGCCAATTTGGCTTGGCGCTCCGTTTCGGCCGCATACGTGGCCAAACCCGTACGCTTAAAAAAGTTAATTCTTTTGGTTAAATCCCGCAAGCTGAGCAATTTGTTTTCCGCTTTATTAACGGCCATATCTGCCGGGTGCAAAGGTACGGGCGCGTGCATACTTTGAAAAGCTTGGTCTTGCGCTTCCAGCGGATTGACAAAAGTGCGTTGGGTGCCTTGCTCAAAAATCCAAGATTGCTGTTGTGGGTCCCACACCATACGTTTGGCGATGAACTGCGTGGCAATATTCCACATTTCGTCATACGTATCTAAAGAAACTTCCTGCATAACCCCTTTGGAAAGGTCCACTTCTTTGGCATAAAGCATTTGTTGGGGTGAGATTTTCATGGCTACGTCCGTCTCGGCATTAAGATTAAAATTGTCGCGCGGTTTGATGCGGGTATAATAAATGGTCTCGGCTTTTAAATTAAAAGGAGGAACAATAAACTCCTGTACCAACATGGTTGCCGCCGCTACCAATAAAATACAAGTCAAAATCGGACGGAACAATTGCTTGGGGGAAAAGCCGCTGGCCACACAAGCGGTCCATTCTCCGTTGCTGACCATTTCTGAAATGACGGAAATAGCCCCCAATAAACAGGCCATGGGCATAATGGTAGTAAGCCAGCTGGGAAACATGAGCAAAGAGTAGGTAAGCACGGCACCCAGGGTGGAGTAGCCGTTGCTGAGTGTTTTGAGTTTTTCAAAAGTGTCCCCCAATACAACCAACGCGGCAAAGACCCCCATGGCAAAGAAAAACGGACCCCAAAATTTATGAGAAATATATTTAAAAATTCTGCTCATTATATATTTAACCTCTTTTTCCACAAATACCAGGCAGCCGCCGCACCCACAAAGATAGGCAACCAAGGGGCGGGATAGGCCAAAAGCCCTATTTTTTTGCCTAAGCTGAGCCCTAATGTCATCAATAAATAGAAAGAGAAAATGATAATAACGCTAAAGAGCATGCCCCAACCTTTGTTAGAGCGCTTGCCCAAAGAAAACCCCAACGGACAACTGACCAAAAGTAATATAAGCGGGGCAAAAGCCATCACGTTGCGGGTGCTTACTTCGGTGCGGTATTCGGCTACGTCTTCAGGGGTAAGACGGCCTTTTTTAATCAAACGGAAGATTTTGGTGGTGGTAAATTCCCCCACTTTTTTACTGCGCTCTTTATCACGCGTGAGTGCGATGCTCATGGTGTATTGGTCAAAATTGGCGGCGATGATGGCGGTGGGGTCTTTGGCGTCAATGCGTTGCATTTGTCCGTTTTTCAGTTGCAAGCCGATGGCATGGTCACTTAACAGGATTTTTCCTTCGCTGGCATTTACTTTGGTGCTCAACGCGTCTTTATCGTTTTTGCGGATAAGGTGTATTTGTTTGGCAATATTGCTTTTTTCTTCCAGATTTTCCAAATACAAATCCCATTCCCCTAAATTTAAAAATGTTTTAGGCTCTAAGGTTACTTTGGTAATTTTTCCGCGCGCTTCGGAGCGTAAATTCAGCACTTTTTGGTAACTGCGCGGGGCCACCCAATTGCCAAAGAAGAATAAAATAATGGTTAAAACAATGGCACAAAACAGCATCGGACGGATAATTTCTTTAAAAGAAAAACCCGCCGCGCGCAAGGCAATCATTTCCCCTTGTTCGCTCATGCTGGTTAAGGTGAGCAGAATGGCAATTTGAAAAGCCATCGGTGCCGCCAGGGTAAAAACATTCGGCAGTACATTAAACAGAGAAGACACTATCCATACCCAGCTGGTGCCATAAGTCATGGCCATATCCATAATGCGGATAAAGTGGTTCATGAAAATAACAAACATCAAAATCCCCACCACGCCCACAAAGAAGGTAAGCAGTGTTTTGGCAATGTATCTGGTAAAAATAGCGGGTTTCTGCAATTTCATAGATAATCTTATTCTAACAAATTATAGGCGTAGGGCGGGGGGAATTTCGTTAAAATGCTAGTAAATTTTCAGCAGGTAAAAATAACCCTATATTCTCGTGGTAATTCGGGCAAATATTATACAATGAAAGAATGAGGTTTTTTATCTTCTTATGAAAACCGCACGGATTTTATTGTGCCTGTTTTTAATCCCCCAATTGGTATTCGGCTCTTATTTAAGGGCCGAAACCTTGCCGTACCGCTTGGTGGACAGGGACCTGTATGACATTTTTGAAGAAGAACGAAAAGCCAAAGCCGAAGAAGAACTGATCATTAAAGACACGCCCGATGATGCCCAGCTTTTAAAATACACCAATGAATTTTGGCGTCAGGCCGTTACAGCGGTGGAAGGCGACTATTCTTTAGACAAAGAGCCGGAGCCTATTCCGGATTTGACCTTGCTCAACCCTACTTTATCTTTACCCATCTACGGCACGAATATCGCGTTGACCGGGCGCTATGTGATGGGGGTAAAATTAGATGCCAAACGCTATATGGAAGATGCCAACAATGACATTGAAGAGCGTAATGTGCGTAATTTTGAAATGTTACAGGAAATGCAAATCAAAATGCAGGGTAAAATTTTGGACCGCATTTTTGTAGATATTGACTATGACGATAAGCGCGAAGAAGAAAAGACGATCTCTGTGGCTTACCGCGGTAAACCGGGCGAGTTTGTGCAGGTGGCGGAGTTTGGGGATATTAATTTGTCGCTTCCGCAGACGGAATTTATTGCTTATGAAAAGCAATTATTCGGTGCGAAAATGCACTTGCAACACAAAGATTTGGATTTACGCATCATCGGCAGCCAAACAAAAGGGTCCAGCAAGCAAAAGCAATTCGTAGGCAGCAGTGTGTTTGAAATTGTGTCCATTGCCGATACGGACTATATTCGCCGCACATATTATGACTTGACTTTCGGCGGCAATGTGGGGGTGGATACGGACTGGAGTATGGATATGGGCAATATTGCCCCCGGCACCGAAGAAGTGTATTTAGATACCAATACTACCGATGGGGATTATGTGCCCATTTCGCTTACCGCGCAAGATTATGTAACCGGGGAAACTTACGATTCGCAATTTAAACTTTTACAACGCGGTGTGGACTATACTATTGATTACAACCGCGGAATTATCCAATTTGCCCAATCCCAAAATGCCGCCAGCGCAATAGCCGTCAATTACCAAAATGTTGCCGGCAAATGGTTAAGTGCCGACCAAAACAAACCTTACTTGATTAAAACCGAAAACGAAAAAGGCATCGGCGGCGGTACTTGTCCGGCTTATGCCAGCCCGGGGGGGCAAATCGGTTGCCGTTTGGAAATGAAAACATTTTACTCTATCGGTGCCCAACAGATTACGCGCGATAATGGGAAAGGCAATTTCTTGCTTTCTTTGTTAGATGCCAACGGCCAAGAAGTAGGCTATTCTGCCAGCCCTAATCAGGTGTATCCGAGCACTATTGAGGTAGATTTTGATAAAGGTATTTTTGAATTGCAAAGCCGTATGACCGATGACTTGGGTTTGTATAACACGACCCCCATCTCTTCCAAAAACCGCACTTTTAAAATAGAGTACACTTCCACGGTTAAAACTTATTTCGTAGAAGCGGATATGGTAGTAGAATCGGAATCGGTCAAATTAAACGGCCGCCAATTGCAACGCAACAATGATTATTACATTGACTATACTTCCGGCTTTATCACTTTTTACAAAGGCGACCAGATTACCGAAAATGCCGTCATAGATATTTCTTATGATACCACCAACGGATCCAATTCCAATAACTCTTTAATCGGGGGGCGTTTGGATTATAAACTTTTTGACAAAATCAAATTGGGCTCCACCATTTTAAAGGAAGGGTGGGACCAGCCGGACTCTGTGCCGCAAGTGGGCAATTACGCCAAAGATTTGTTGGTGTACGGCGCCGATATTAATGCCAAAGATGTAAAAGTAAGTGAGCAGGTATCGGTAGATTTCGGTGCAGAAATTGCCAAGAGCATTAAAGACGAAAACGTATATGGTTACGCCATGATAGACAGCATGAACGAAACCAATATCCAGGTGGGGGGAAGCCGCGTATTTTATGATTGGAACATCGCCGCCAACCCGAATGATAAACCTTCCTTTTTAGATTCGCTTTCTTGGGATACACAAGAGTTGCCGGTGTTGGAGATTAATCCCAATGCGGTGAGCAGTTATAACGAAAAACAACAAGTATTGGTCATTAATTATGACTTTACCAAACCGCAAACAACAGGCTTGGGCCTTTTTGCTGAGCACGACGAGCTTTCTATTGTTTATCCGTTGAGTGACAGCGGTGTGGACTTGTCCGACAAGACCTCTTTTGAATTAACCCTGCTGGGGGAAGGTGCGTCCGTAGCGGCCCCGCAACTGAATGTTACGTTTGGTAATATCAGCGAATATTCCGACTCTGCCAACCGCATAGATGCCGCCGCGCCTTTGGTGCCGGGAGAGAATGGTATGGTTACGGCTTGCAGCCCCAATACAGCAGGGGCCCCCAAGACCGAAGACGTAAAGTGTTTGGAAACGTTAGCCCCTAACGAAGACCGCGGTTGGATTTTTACCAACCCGGACGGCACAACCCAACGTTTTGACCCTTTTGCCAGAAATATTTATAACCCCGAACGCCAACCCAACGGACGCATTGACAGCCAGGATTTAAACCATAACGGAAAATATGACCCCGAAGACAGCCGTGTAGGGGGCCATTTCGGTTATATGGGCGAAGCTATTAAAGGCATGACCGACAACCGCCTTTCTTTTGACGGCTGGCGTACGTTTACAACGCCTTTGTTGGTGTCGGACAAAAACCGCTGGAACGCCGTGCGTCATTTGCGCATTACCTTAAAGTTAACTGATGAAATGAAGGCGGCAGGGAAACTGAAGGGTACGATTAAAATTGCCAATGTGGCTTTGTCGGGTACGGCTTGGAACCCGCAAGAAGGGACGGACCCGAGTCTCTTTTCCGTTTCCGGTATCAATAACGTAGACAATACAACCTATGTGCCTATCTTTAGCCCCAACAGCGGAGACGGCTTAGCCGTATTTAACCAATTGTACGGCTCCGTATCCAATTACAAGGCTCATACTAAAACGGCCAATATTAAGGACCAATCCTTAAATATTGCCTATAATATTTCTGCCGACAAGAGAGACACTTTGTTTGCCAACCGCAACTTTAAAACCATGGATTTTACGCAACATAAAGAGTTCCGCTTTTTACTTTACAGCAAAAACCAAAATCCGGGTGCGGAATTTTTTATGAAAGTCGGTACGGACGAAAACTACGATAAAATCATTGTTCCGTTGGATTTCGGCACCGCCACCTGGCGTTTGATTACCCTTAAAATGGTAGATAAAAATGCTGACGGAATTACCGACACGTTTGAAAATATTTCCCCGGCAGAGTATGGCGTACAGGTGCGCAGTAAGCGCAGTTTGGGCGGAGTGATGAATTTCAAAAAAATCAGTATGATTATGGCCGGGGTAGAAGCCACCAGCCGTGAGGAAAACGGCAACGAAGTTTTTACCGGCACCGGTGGCAGCGGCGAAGTGTGGCTGAATGTTATTCACTTGGCAGACTCCGTAACCACAGACGGCACCGCTTATAAAGTGGACGGCGCGGTGCGCTTAAACGAATGGGGCAGTGCCGGGGCCAAATATAAATATATGGACGGCGATTTTGAAACCCCGCTGAGCGTATCTAAAGACCAAGAAGTGACTGAAGAAGAATATTTCTTAAAAGTGGACCGCGTGAAACATTTTCCGATGGAAGCTACGTTTAACCGCAGTAAAATCGTAACTCCCAACGTGGCCGATACCACCGATTATAACACCATCAGCACATTAGATAAAGGCGCGGTGGAGCGTCAACAAGCCCAAGTGCGCGGGGATTTTATTAAAGAGAATTTGCCCAAAATCGGCTTGCAGTACAGCATGGATCAGGTGGAATATGACTTGATGAAAAGAAAAGATAAAGAGCAAACTTATGCCCTTACGTTAAGCCATGAAACGCAAGGAGCGTTTAAGAGTGTCAATGCCGGGTATTCTTATACAGATACGTCCATTCATTATGCACAAGAAAAACATACCGACAATAACTACAACACCGAAGAACAAACCCAACGTATGAATGTGAAAGTAAATTATACGCCGCATAAAAACTTTAACTTTACACCTACTTATAGCCTGACCCAAAGTAAAGAAGAACGCACCCAATACAAAACGGGCGATGCCTACCGCCGCCGTTATCCGAAAGGAATGAATCAAAGCACCGGCTTTAACAGCACATGGCGTATTGCCAAGTGGTTGGCTCCTTCGTTTAGCTATAATATTTCCACTACGGAAACCAACAACCTGACCGAAAAAATTTTTAATAAAGGAAAAGCAGACGAGAAAACCTTTGAACCGGGTGACTTAAAGAGTTTGAACCGCAATGCAGACGGCGGCATTTCTTTAACCTTAAACGGAAACGAAATTTTGCCGCAAAGCAAATTATTCAAAAACTTTGTTATTTCTTCCAGCTACCGCTTGCAAGATGCCGATGCGTGGAACTATGTAGATGACCGCTTTGACGGCAGAAAAGAACTTTGGATCCGTTCTTCTCTGTCCGGCACCGGAAAATATGCCAATCGCCAAAGCCTGATTTTGCGCGATACGTTTACTTCTTCCCAAAGATGGACGCCGCTGGCCGAATATCAATTCGGCAGTCAGCTCTCGCCCTTGAAAACAATTTCATTGTTAAACAACTTTACGCACAGCGTCCAACAAAACAACCAAACCGGTACCGCCTATGAAAGCAAAAGTATGACGTTGCCGGATATGGTGTTTTCCATTTCGGATTTGGAAAAATTCTTTTTTGCCAGCCGTTGGGTCAGCTCTACCAATTTAAAATTACGTTATAGCGAAATAGCCAGCACCAATATCGGCAGTGATGAAAAAACCGAGCGTAAATACGGCGGAGACTTGCGCTTCTTACTCTTTAATACGTTTGATACGATTTTGGTATATGACAAACAAGACAGCTGGAAAGACGACTTGCGCGCTCGGGAAAGTTTGGAAGATGTAGCCGGGGAAGATTTCTCCGCGCAAACTTCTTTCTTTATGGGCAATTGGCGCTTTACGCCGAAAGTAATGTATAGCAAATATGAAAAGCGTTTGGTGCGCGGGCAACTGAGCCAAAGCAGTACCGAAATTACGCCGAGCCTGAACGTTCGTCTGGACTTTAACCTTCCGCGTGGGGTGAAATTACCTTTCTTAAACAGAATGTATAATGCCACCAACCGCGTTATTTGGAACAGCACATTAGCCTATACCAAGCGCAAATCCCCGGTAGAAGTGAACAATAACTATGATATGCTGGATTTAACTTCTTCTTTAGATTATGAACTTTCCCAAAACCTGCGCTTAAATGTAGCGGGCGGGGTGCAGTGGTTGAACCACGCTTATGTGGCGACCGAAGATTATATGGCGTATAATTTAGCGGCCAATGTTACGGTGCAATTCTAATTTTTTCAAGAAAGTAAAAGACTTTCTGTTGTACCTTTTTTTGCCGGATACCTGTTATGGGTGTCGGGCGGATTTACCGATGGGGGCTTGCGGGCCGCTTTGTGTGCATTGCCAAACGCATATTCAAACGCCGGGCCCTTTGATTTGCGCCCGTTGCGGTAAGCCTTTACCGGACGGCGGAGCGCATTGTTATCATTGCCGGGGCTCAAAAGGAAAAAATTTTAAGTGCAAAATAATTCGTTCCGCCGTTGTGTTCGGCCCGCAAGTGCGCGCAGTAGTGCACGCTTTTAAGTATCAGGACCGGGGTTATTTGTCCGGTTTTTTAGCCGAACGCATGGCGCAAGAATGGGATAACTATCCGCCGCTGTCACAGGCCGAGTTATTGGTCCCTGTGCCGCTTTTTTATAAAAAAGAGAAACAGCGCGGATATAATCAGGCGGCCCTTTTAGCCGAAAAATTAGCCCGGCTTAAGAATATGGCTTGGGATAAACACACCTTAAAACGCCTGCGCAATACCCGCAGCCAAACCGAGCTTGGGCGGGAAGGACGCCTGCAAAATATGCAAGGGGCTTTTGTCTGTGAGCGCCCCGAAGCCGTAAAAGGAAAAGTGATTTTGCTGATAGATGATGTGGCCACCACGGGTGCTACGTTGGAAGGGTGCGCCACGGCACTCAAAGCCGCCGGTGCTAAAAAAGTGATGGCCTACACTTTTGCGCGGGAAGTATAAGCGCGAAAAGGTGCGTAGACAGCGGCAAAATTACTATAATGAAATATATGGGCAGATTATTGCTGTTTCTTACAAATTTGGCGTTTCCGTTTGCCGCGTTAGGCGTGCTGTTGGGGTTTGTTTTTTCGGCCCGCCGCCGCGTATTGAAAACGCTTTGGCAAGAACTCAAAGAACGTTTTGCTATGGAAGAAGAAGGCTCTATTCCGCAAGACGCGCTTTGGGTGCATTGTGCCAGCGTAGGGGAAGTGAAATCGGTAACGTCTTTGTTAAAAGAGTTAAAAAAATTTTATAAAAAAGAATTGGTGGTTACCACTTCTACGGTAGCCGGCAAAGCCGAAGCCCAAAAAAATCCCGATATTGCCAAAGCGCTCTTGGCTCCCTTAGACTTTTATCCCTTTAGCCGCCGTTTTATTAAAATTGCCCGACCGCACCGCTTGCTGATTGTGGAGCGCGAAATTTGGCCGAATATGATTTACGCCGCCGAAAAGGCCGGTATTGCCGTAATGCTGATTAATGCCCGTATTTCTCAAAAAAGTACCAAAGCCTATCGGTGGATTAAACCGCTTTTTAATATGATTTTTTCCCGCATTGCATTGGCCGCCTTGCAAGAAGACGATGCCGCCAAACGTTATGCCAGCCTGGGTTTGCCGAAAGAGAAAATCTTTGTTTGCGGTAACGTAAAATATGACACGCTAAATGATAAACCCGCTAAAACGAAAGAAGTAAATGCCTTGATTAAAAAACTGAAATGGAACGACTGCCCTATTTTGGTATGCGGCAGCACGCACCCTTTGGAAGAAGAAATTATTTTAAAATCTGCTCCCGCCTGGGCCGAAAAAGGCATTAAAATTATTTTTGCTCCGCGCCATTTGGAACGGCGGGAAGAAATAAAGGCGAACTTGCAAAAACAACCGCTTGCTTTTGGTATGCTCAGCGAAAAGAAATTTCCTAAAAATACCGCCATTTTATGTGCCGACACTATGGGCTTTTTACAATCCTTATATGCCTGTGCACAGATTGCTTTTGTCGGCGGGAGTATTGCTCCGCGCGGTGCGCATAATTTATTAGAGCCCGCTATTTTGGGCAAAATCGTTTTGTTTGGAAAAAGTTTCTATAATACGCCCGACACGGCGCATGCGTTGTTAGCCAGCGGCGGCGGTGTATTGGTAGATGCAAACAATTTAAAGGCGGCTGTCTTGCGCTTGGTGCAAGATGAAGCTGCTTTAGAAAATATGGCCGCCAAGGCGCGCCAAACGGCTCTTAGCTTTAAAGGAGCCACCCAAAAAATAATGGGAGTAGTGAAAGAATATGAACGAAAAACAACCTAAAATTTTAGTGGTCCGTTTCTCTTCTTTAGGCGATATTGTATTATCTTCTCCGGTATACAAAAACCTAAAAGCAAAATGGCCCAATAGCCACATTACCCTGCTTGTCAAACCGCAGTTTGCTCAAGTATTGGCCGGACACCCGGACATTGACGAAATTATGGTTGCCAAAAAAGGTTTGTTTGGCAATATCAGCCAAGTGCGCGCTGGGCAATTTACCCACTTCTTGGATTTGCATGCCACTTTAAAAAGCATCTTATTGGGTTTTTTCAGCCGTATCCCCAACAAGTTGCGTTACAGCAAAAACCCGATAGCCCGCCGCTTATATGTGCGCTTTAAAAAGAATTCTCCCGTCTTGGAAAAACACACCTTGCAACGCTATTTGGAAGCTTTAAAAGCGTGGGACGTGCCTGTGGTGTATAAAAAGCCCGAGCTGAGCGATTGGGCCTACAAACACGCCAACTTGGACGGCAAAAAAATCAATAAAATTGCCATTTTCCAAACTTCCTTTATCGGAGACAGCGTTTTGACCACCCCCTTGGTGCAAAAAACCGCTAAATTGTTCCCCGATGCCAAAATTTTGGTGATTACCCGCCCCCAAACCGACGATATTTTCCGTCCGATGAAAGAAGTGGACGAAATTATCTTAAATGATAAAAAAGGTTGGAACAAAATTTTAGGCGTATGGAAAACCGCTAAAGCGATTAAAGCGGCCGGTGTGGATATTTTGTTGGTGCCTCACCGCAGCTTTCGCAGTGCTTTGATTGCCTGGTTGAGTAAAGTGCCTATCCGCATCGGTTTTACTTCCAGCGAAGGTTGGTTCTTTTATACCAAAACGGTGCCTTTCAATTGGATGATTCACGATGCAGAGCGCAACTTGTCTTTATTGCATGGCATTGTAAAGGAAAACTTCAAAGCCGAAAAGCTGAATATGCGCTATGCTCCCAGCGCTGAAGAAAATGTAGCCCGCCTGATGAAAGATTTTAACTTGGAAGGTAAAACCTTAATCGGTATTCATCCGGGCTCTGCCTGGCCTACCAAATGTTGGCCGGCCGAAAACTATATTGAGCTGATCAGCCGTATTCAAACTGAGCTGAAACTGCAAGCCGTAGTGGTCGGCGGAGCCAGCGATGCGGATTTGGGTGAAAAAATCTGTCAGCTCTCCAACGGACATTGTGCCAGCCTGTGCGGTAAGACCAGCTTGTCTGATTTGATGGCTTTGATGGGTAAGTTTAAATTATTCATCACCAACGATTCCGGGCCGATGCATATTGCCACTGCCTTTGGCGTGCCGACCTTGGGTATCTTTGGGCCGACCACTCGTGAGTTGGGCTTTTTCCCGTATGGTCAAGACAGCCGCGTTATTGAAGTAAAAGGCTTGGATTGCCGTCCCTGTGCTTTGCATGGCGGTAAAAAATGCCCGAAAGGCCACTTCAAATGTATGCGCATGATCTCCGTAGATGATGTGTTCAACGTGGTCAAAGATATGTTGAAAGAAAAGAAAGTAATTTAGGTTGTTGTTAATATAAAAAGCCGCTCTTAAAAGAGCGGCTTTTTTCATGATGAGATATAATGACAGCCCATACCCCAGATTCTGTCAGGCATTGCTGCCTGTGAGAACCATTACTCTAAGCGGCCTACTCTGTCTCTGACG
Organism: Elusimicrobiaceae bacterium; assembly: GCA_017501565.1. Lineage (GTDB taxonomy): Bacteria > Elusimicrobiota > Elusimicrobia > Elusimicrobiales > Elusimicrobiaceae > Avelusimicrobium. The sequence continues at coordinate 24,461 of JAFVWP010000013.1, forward strand.
CGGGACACGTATGGACATATTTGGCCTTGCTCCCCGCGGGGTTTGCCCTGCCGCACGCGTTGCCTTGTGCGCGGTGCGCTCTTACCGCACCTTTTCACCCTTGCCCGAAGGCGGTTTGTTTTCTGTGGCACTTTCCGTCCGTATGGCTTTTACCCCATACGTCCCAACCTTTCGGTTGGCGCGTTTCCCTGTGAAGTCCGGAAGTTCCTCCCCAAGCGTAAACGCCCAAGGCGGTTCTCTAGGCTGTCAAATTGTTAAAAACCATCAAATAAAGAAGGTTGCTGTATTTGTTTTTTCTTTTGTGTTTTTCCTTCTTTATTGCGTACCACCGGCTCTATAGGCACTCCGTTTAAAAGGTTATTATTTGCCGGTTGCTCTTTTTGGGGAGCGGGTGGCAAGTGGCAGATAGGGTTGAAACCTACCGATTGCTTTAAATCCATGGCTTTGTTGGCCAAAGCGTCCGGCTCTTTGTTTAAGTGGCGCAGTACGTGTTGGATTTGGATTTGAAACGGACGGGCCAAGTGGCGGATTTCTGCCATTCTTTCAGCCAAGTCCGGATTTTTAATTTTATACTCGCCTAAATATTGTTTGACTAACAACAAAGAATCCGAAATAATAGACAGCTCTTTTGCCCCCAATTCCGCCGCTTTGATAAGGGCCAATCTTAAGGCCGTATATTCGGCTTGGTTATTGGTACAATGCGCGATGAAATGGCCTTCTTGAGCCAGGATTTTACCGCTTGTGTCTTTAATGACATACGCCGAAGCCCCGATACCCGGGTTGCCGCGGCTGCCGCCGTCTATGTTGATAATTACTTTCATCTTTCTATTTTAGCAAATATGTATCCCCAACACTTGCTATAATAAAAGAATTACGGAGGAAATATGATGAAAAAATTATTTTCATGGGGGCTTTTGCCTTTGGTGATTGCCGCTATTTTGTTAGGGATTGCTTGTGGGCTGTTTTTTCCCGCTTGGTTGGCCCGCGTGTTCTTAACGTTTAACGGCCTGTTCGGGCAGTTTTTGGGTTTTGTAGTGCCTTTGATTATCCTGGGTTTGGTGGCACCCGGTATTGCCGAATTGGGCAAAGGCGCCGGAAAATTGTTGTTGGTGTCGGTGGTGCTGGCTTATGGTTTTACGTTGTTTGCAGGTTTTTTTACGTATGCGGGAGCCGCTTGGATTTATCCTTTTTTATTGGACCCGACCGCTGCGTTGGTAGCTTTTGAAACACCGAAAGAATTGACTCCTTATTTTACGCTTCCGGTGGCGGCTTTATTAGACGTTACATCTGCGTTGGTATTGTCTTTTATGTTGGGCTTGGGTATGGCTTTTATAGAAGGAAAAACTTTGCGCAATATGATGTTTGATTTTCGCGATATTATCAATCAAGTCATCTCAGCGGTGATTATTCCGTTGCTTCCCTTGTATATCTTCGGTATTTTTATGAATATGACCATGACCGGGCAAGTAGCGGCGGTACTTGCCGTATTTGCCAAAATCATCGTATTTATTTTTATGATTACCTTGGTTTTTCTTTTTATCCAATTTGCTATTGCGGGTGCCATCGGCAAGAAAAACCCGTTAAAAATGATGAAAACAATGTTACCGGCTTACTTTACGGCCTTGGGGACCTCTTCTTCCGCGGCCACCATTCCTGTTACCTACAAGCAAACCTGTGCGTTGGGTGTACGCAAAGAAATTGCCGGATTTACGATTCCCTTATTTGCCAATATTCACATGAGCGGCAGTACCATTAAAATTACCGCGTGTGCGATGGCCATTGTTTTGCTGACGGGCGGGGAATTGCATATTTGGCAATTTGCCGGATTTATTGCGATGTTGGGTGTATCTATTGTGGCGGGCCCCGGTGTGCCGGGCGGAGCGATTATGGCATCGTTGGGAGTATTGCAGAAAGTGCTGGGGTTTGACCAAGCCATGCTGGGCCTGATGATTGCGCTGTATATTGCGATGGATTCTTTCGGTACCGCTTGTAATGTAACCGGAGACGGCGCTTTGTCTGTGATGATGGATCGGTTTTATAGTAAACACAAATAAGAAAGCCATAAAAAACACGCTTACACCTAAAAAGTGTAAGCGTGTTTTTTGGTGGTAAAATTATACCAAGCCTTGGTCTATCATCGCATCGGCCACTTTTAAGAAACCGGCAATATTAGCTCCGGCCATATAATCGCCTTTCATGCCATATTCTTCGGCCGCGTCCAGGCAAGTGTCGTGAATGCTGTGCATAATGCGTTGCAAATATTCGTCCACTTCTTGCCGGGTCCAATAAATGCGCATGCTGTTTTGGGTCATTTCCAAGCCGGAAACGGCTACTCCGCCGGCATTGGACGCTTTGCCGGGAGAATACAACAATCCCGCTTTTTGGATAATAGAAATAGCTTGCGGCGTGCAAGGCATATTGGAGCCTTCCGTTACACACAGACAGCCGTTTTGCACCAGGGCGGTGGCATCTTCGGCATGCAACTCATTTTCGCACGCAGTCGGGCAGGCCACCTGGCAAGGAATATCCCACGTTTTTTTGCCGGGGCGGAACTGCGCTTTCGGAAATTGTGCGGCATATTCTTTCAAACTGCCGCGCCGCGTAAAAACCAAATCTTTTAAGAAGGCTAACTTTTCTTCATCTACGCCGTCTTTATCGTAAATACTGCCGTCATAGTCCATAAATCCGACCACTTTGGCCCCTAATTGGGTTAATTTTTCAATGGCATAAATCCCTACATTGCCGGTGCCGGAAATAATGGCCGTCTTGCCTTGCAAGCTGTCCTGGCGGGTGGCTAACATATTTTGGGCAAAATAAGCCACGCCGTAGCCGGTGGCTTCCGGGCGAAGTAAGCTGCCGCCCCAATTGGGCTTTTTGCCGGTAAAGGCTCCGGTAAAATTATCGTTTAATTTTTTAAATTGCCCGAACATATAGCCGATTTCTCTGCCGCCACAGCCTAAATCTCCGGCGGGGACATCGGTATGATAGCCGATGTGGCGGTAAAGCTCGTTCATAAACGAATGGCAAAAACGCATTACTTCATCATCGCTTTTTCCGCGGGTGTCAAAATCACTACCCCCTTTTCCACCGCCTAAAGGAAGGGTGGTTAAAGAGTTTTTGAAGGTTTGTTCAAAAGCCAAAAATTTTAAAGAATCTTGCGTTACGCTTTGGTGAAAGCGAATGCCGCCTTTGTACGGCCCCAAGGCGCTGTTGTATTGGATACGAAAACCGCGGTTGACATGGATTTCGCCTTTATCGTCTTTCCAGGGAACGCGGAAAATAATCATGCGTTCGGGCTCTAAAATGCGGTCTAAAATTTTTTCTTTGATATATTTAGGGTTTCTTTCAAGTACGGGGGCTAAACTGCCCACTACTTCTTGTACGGCTTGTTGGAAAACTTTTTGGGCGGGATCTCTTTGGGCCAGGCGGGCCAAAAAGTCGGACGTGTATTGTTGAATATTCATAGCGTCTCCTTTATAGGTACTTTCACTTTTTATTATAGCAACAAATTTTTGGAAAACAAGCAAAACTTTTGAAGATAAATTTTTGTTGCAAGCGTGAAGCAAAATGTTATGATATAAATAAAAGTTAGTTTTTCTAAAAAAGAGGTTTTATGTCCAAACGCTTAAGCGCCAATATGGAAGATTATTTAGAAGCCATTTCCTTAGCCTGTAATGAAGACGGCATCGCACGGGTAACGGACGTGCGGGATTTGTTGGAGGTGAAAACACCGAGCGTTACCGGGGCTTTGAAGATTTTGGCTGAAGGGGGATATTTAACCCATGAGCCATATAAAGGCGTTCAATTGACCCCCAAAGGCCGTTTAGCCGCTGAAGATGTGAAAGAAAGGCATGCCGTATTGAGCCAATTTTTAAAAGAAGTTATCGGTGTCAGCCCCAAAACAGCCAACATAGATGCCTGTAAAATGGAGCATACCATCAGCCGGGAAACATTAAATAAACTTCATGAGTTTTTGAAAAAAAGCAAAGCACAAGAAAAGTAAAATTTAGTTAAAAAAAGCGGAAGAAATTTTCTTCCGCTTTTTTGAGACCTTTTTAAAAGTTGCGCTTGATGATACTGCGCACAATCCCTTCTACATGAAAGCTGTGCCTGTCTGCTACAATGGGTGAATATTTTTTATTCTGGGATTGTAAAATAATATTTTTCCCGTCTTGACTAAAGCGTTTGACCATTACTTCGCCTTGGTTGACACATACTACGATGTCTCTGTTTTTGGGTTGGCAGTTTTGCTCCACGATCAGCCAATCGCGCGGTGCGATGATATTTTCCATAGAGTCACCTTTCGCTTCCACCATAAATCCTTTACAGGCCGGAAAATAAATCATGGACGGGTCCACCGGCACCACCCGCGTAGGGGCCCCACTGAGCAAAGTGCCTTCAGGCCCGCATTTGGCACAGCCGTACATGGGCAAATAAACTACGTTTCTCTCCGGGTCTTTTAAAATGATATAGTCGCGCGGATTGTCGGGGTTGCGCTTTAAGTATCCCTTTTTTTCCAATTGTTTCACATGATGAAATGCTACGCTTTTGCTGCTGACACTTAAACGCTGGGCCAATTCTTCCAGCGTCAAAGGGTCTGAAATATTACTTTTGAGTATTTCCAAAAGTTGCTGTTGTTTCGGGTGAAGTTCTTTCATTTTATCGTACCTTTTAAAAAGTTCTATACTTTGTTCTACTATTTTTTGATGAACGTTGTAAAGAAAAAACTTTATTTAGCGCGATTTTATGAGATGCAAAAACCTGCCCAATAAAAATCCCCCGCTTTGCGCGGGGGATTAAGATTTAGAGCTTGGCGATGAACCTGGCGAAAGCTTCTTTGCCTTCGGGCGTACGCTTATACACGCCGGCGTGTTCCAAGGCCGTAGCAAAAGCAAGGCCTATTTCTTTTTTAAGAATCGCGGTCGTGTTTTTGGCGGTGAAGCGATATTTTTGTAACAGAATTTCTGCCCAAGGGGCATGTTTTTGCAACATTTCATCTTTGTAAATAGCTTTGACATTTTTGGCAATAAGCAAAGGTGCCAATGCTTTCATTTCTGCCGTCAGCCTGGCGGGCAAAACAGCCAACCCCATTACTTCTATCAGGCCTATATTTTCCCGCTTGATGTGATGGATTTCCGGGTGCGGGTGAAAAATACCTTGTGGGAAGGTGGCGTCGGTGCGGTTATTACGCAACACCAAGTCCAACTCAAAGGTTTTACCCCTGCGGCGGGCAATAGGAGTAATGGTGTTGTGGGGAGTGCTTTTGGTAAATGCAACAATACCTGCTTGCGGGTCGCTGTAATTGCGCCACTTTTTTAATACATAATCTGCCGCGGCGGCTAAATCTTTTTGCGTTCCGTTCAGGCGAATCACGCTCATCGGCCAACGTACAACGGCGGCTTTGACTTTGGGAAATTTTTTGATTTTAAATTTAGTTTCTGCCGGGGCCTTTTCCATGGCAAAAGAATATCTGCCGGCTTGGAAATGGTCATGCGTTAAAATAGAGCCCCCTACAATGGGCAAATCCGCATTAGAGCCTATAAAATAGTGTGGCAAAATATCCACAAACGCCAGCAAACGTTCAAAGGTTTTTTTGCTGATTTTCATCGGTTCATGCCGGCCGGAAAGCAAAATGGAATGTTCGTTGTAATATACATAAGGCGAATATTGCAGATACCATTTTTGTCCGTCTTTGAGTAAATCTAATTCAATCAAACGCAAATTCTGCCGTGCCGGATGGGCCGCGTTACCGCCGTAGCCTTCGTTTTCTTTACAGAGCAGACATTGGGGATAACCGCTCTTTTGCACTTGTAAGGCCGCGGCGATGTCTTTGGGGTCTTTTTCCGGTTTGGACATATTAATAGTGATGTCCAAATCTCCGTATTCGCAAGGGGATTTCCATACGACGTTTTTGGCTACGCGGTCGGTGCGGATATAGTTTAAAGCGCGCGCATCATGGTAAAACTTATCGGTGGCTGCTTGGGGGCCTTGGGTTTGGTATAAGACGGCAAATTCAGCATTGACTTCGCTGGGTCTTGCGGTAAAAACATTCATTAGTTTCGTGTCAAACAGGTCCCGTTGGGTGATGGTGTCGGGGTTGATGAGCCCTTGCGCGGCGGCCCAATCACAGATAGGGGTTAAGGCTTCAGCCGCGCTTTTGGGCGTTTTCACTTTTCCCGAAGGAGTATAGTCGGTTAATTGCAAAATAGCCAACAATTGGTTGACGGCCCATATTTTATCTTGCGCTTCTATCAATTGGTGCGCCAGGGCATAGGCTACCAATCGGTCTATATGTTGGTAAATGCTCATATTAAAATCTCCGGTTTTTTTCCCAATTCCAAGCGGTGGCGATGATTTGTTTTAAGTCATATTGCGGGGTCCAGCCCAGCTCCGCTTGGGCTTTAGCCGGGTCTGCTACTAAGACGGCCGGATCTCCCGCGCGGCGGGCTTGGTATTCAACTTTAAAGTCTATTCCCGTTATGGCCTTGGCCTGGTTGATCAGCTCCGCTACCGAAAATCCGCTCCCGCTTCCTAAATTATAGCGCAAGCTTTTATTTTCTTTTTCCATTTTTTCCAATGCCAAAATGTGCGCGCGGGCTAAATCGTTTACGTGTACGTAGTCGCGCACGCAAGTGCCGTCCGGGGTAGGGTAGTCATTGCCGAAGACCTTGATGGATTCTCTTTTCCCGGCGGCGGCTTGTAACACAAGCGGTATTAAATGGGTTTCAGGCGTGTGGGATTCCCCAATCTGCCCGCTTTCATCAGCTCCGCTGGCATTAAAATAGCGCAGTGCTACGGATTTAAGTCCGTAAGCATGGTCAAAATCTTCCAAGATTTTTTCCACCATCAGTTTGGTGTTTCCATAAGGATTGATGGGGTTTTGCGGGTGAGTTTCGCTGATTTTGGGGTGTATCGGCTCTCCGAAAGTAGCCGCCGTAGAAGAAAAAACGAAATAAAAAATTTGATGTTCTACCATGCAATCCAGCAAATTGAGTACGCTGGATACATTGTTGTGATAATATTTGGACGGCTCTTTTACACTCTCACCCACTTCTATAAAAGCCGCAAAGTGCATGACGGCTTCAATGTGGTGTTTTTGAAACACTTCTGCCAGGCGGGTTTTGTCCCCCAAGTCGCCTTCTTCTAAAATAACGTCTTGTACTGCTTGGGGGTGGCCTTTGGATAAATTGTCATACACCACCGGGTTGTATCCTTGGGCTTTTAACATTTTTACTACGTGTGAACCGATGTATCCGGCTCCGCCCACTACCAAAATATTTTTCATCGTTTTTTCTCCTAAACGCGTTATTTAATTTCCCGGGCACCGGCGCCGGCTGCGGCTATATAAAAGTCCGGCTTGTAGCCTGTTTTGGCCTGATAGATGCGCGCTACATTGTTTTTAAATGTATCTACATTTTCTGTTTTAACCAAGGCCACTACGCAACCGCCGAATCCGCCCCCGGTCATACGCGCGCCCAGAACGCCCGGTTGCTCCCAGGCGGCTGCGGCCATTGCGTCTAATTCCGGGCCGGTTACTTCGTAATCGTCGCGCAAAGAAATGTGCGAAGCATTCATCAGTTTGCCGAAGGATTGCAAATCTGCTTCTTGTAATTTTTGCACAGCCAACAGGGCGCGTTGGTTTTCATAAACGGCGTGTTTGGCGCGTTTTCTTTCAATGGGGTCTGTGATAAACTCTTTGTATTTTTCAAAAGTTTCTTCGCTCAGCTCTCCTAAAGCCTTGATGGGCAAATGCTCTTGCAATTGGCTTAAGGCGTGTTCGCATTGGCTGCGGCGTTCGTTGTATTTAGACTCTATTAAATTATGGGGTTTGTTGGTGTTGCACAGCAGAATACAAATGCCGTCCAAATCCAGTGGTGCATAGCGGTAATTCAGCGTGTTGCAATCAAGCAAAATGGCGTGATTTTCTTTGCCCATGGCAGAAGCAAATTGGTCCATAATCCCGCAATTCATACCGACAAATTTATTTTCCGCTTCTTGTCCGATTTTGGAAAGCTCAAAATGGGGAATGCGCAAATCAAACAAAGCATTTAGTGCCACCGCAGTAGCCAACTCAATGGAAGCCGAAGAAGAAAGCCCCGCACCGCGTGGCACATCGCCGCAAAACAAAATATCAAAGCCGTTAGTAATGGGATATTCTCTTTTGAGCAGTACCCACAAAACGCCGAGCGGATAGTTGGCCCAATTTTGTTGTTTGTCGTAGGCTATGTGGTGCAAATCCGCTTGCACAATGCCTTTATGTTCAAAATCAGTGGAAAATAAACGGATTTTTCCGTCATTTCTACGGGTGGCCAAGGCATAGGTGTTAAACGAAAGCGCACAAGGGAAAACGTGCCCCCCATTGTAATCGGTATGTTCCCCGATTAAATTTACCCGTCCGGGTGCGGCAAATACGCGGGGGGTGTGATCGGTTGCGAAAACCTGATTAAACTTTTCTTTTAATGCTTGTAAGTTCATAAATGCTCCTGTCCTACTTTCATGATAAAGTTCCACTCATAGCGGTCCTTAGGCGCGCAGACGGCGGCGCGGCGAATTTTATGAGCTACATACAAATCATCATAAATCCCGGTGCAAGGCTCTAAAGCGATGTTGTAGTCACCGCGGTAGCCGCCTTGGGTTTTCCATACGCCCAAGTAAGGCACTTTGTCGCTGTCGTAGTGATAGGTTAAACTATCGCCATTATCTGCATGATAAATCCCGCACCAACCGCGGGTATTGGGCGCGGTAAAATAAAATTTTTCGCAAGAGTTATCCGTTACGGGCTGTGTGGCGGAAAGGTCTATCTGCTCTCCGTTGGTGCTAAAGGTGAGCGGGTAGCGGTGGCGCGAACCCCAAGGGCCTAAATTTTTGGTGGAATGTTCCACGCTGATAACTTCGCTTAAATTTTCCGGCGTAAGCAAAATGGTGGCGGTGGAGCAATTGAGCAGGCAGTGCGGCGTCCAAATAAACTCAAAAGGCTCTTGCGATAAATTCTCCAAGGTGTAGCGCATTTGCACTTCTTGTCCTTGAAGGGTTAATTCGCGGATAAACTTATAGGGCAGATGCGGGCTTTGCACCCAAGCGGTTATGCCGTTGCCGTTGGGGTGGATAAAGTGCTCCCATTTTAAGGCCCATACTTCTCCATGGTCCGGAATGGGCACTCCTTTATAAGTGCCGTCCGGATAAGGGCAAGCATCAATAGAAGGTAATACTTCATCAAAGCCGCTGCTGTCGTAGGCACTAAAGGCCGCGCCGTAGGGGGGCGGGGTAAGCGTATCTTCTTTAGCTTGAAAGAGAAATTCTCTTTGTGTGTCTTTTTTAAACAGGCTTACCATTTTGCACGCATAATCGGGCAAAAAAGTAAGCGCAAGAAATTCGTTTTCCAATGTGATGGCGGGCAGGCTTTTAAATAATGTTTTTTTCATAAATCCCCTGTAAAGCTATCATAGCACTTTCTGTTTGTGCAGAAAAGCAAACCGGCAAGAAAAAACGCGGCCTTTCCGGCCGCGCTTTTGGGTGTTATTCACAAATTTTCGGAAAAGGGTACGGCATAAAATCTTTCAATTTTTTCTTAAAAATTTTCCGTTCGCCTTTTTTCGGTGCCGAAATCATCAACATGGGCATATCCTGATCCATAAATTCGGTCATTACCTGGCGGCAGGCTCCGCAAGGGGTGCCGAAATCGGACCCTTTTATTTCGTCGGTGCAGAGCGCCATGGCGGCAAAACGGCGGTGCCCGTCGCTAACGGCTTTGAAAATAGCGTTTCTCTCGGCGCAAATGGTCAACCCGTAGGAAGAATTTTCTATATTGGTGCCGGCATAAATTTGCCCGTCTTCAGTCAGTACGGCGGCCCCCACTTTAAAATGAGAGTAGGGGGAATAAGAGTGTTTTTTGACTTTCACGGCCGCATCGGCCAAGGCTTCAATGGTATCTTTGGTTAATTTTATGCTCATACCTTTATTTTATCTTTATAGACGAAAAAGTCAAGAAAAAACAGCATTAAAATTTTTTGTGATGCGACGGACATGCTTTTCTTTTGCTACAATGTGGCATGAAAAAAATAATTTTAATATTTAGCGTTGTTGTTTTGATTTATTTTATGGTAGGAAACAAAAAAACGACCATCAAAAATGTGGGAAATGCCGGTCAAGCAGTGGTGGCTTTTGGCGATAGCCTTTCTTACGGATACGGCGCCCCAAAGGGGCAGAGCTATCCGGACGTTTTGGGGCAAAAAATAAGTCGGCCTGTGGTGAATATGGGCCGTAACGGCGCAACGGCCGTTAGTGCTTTGCCCCGGTTGGACGAAGTATTGGCAGAAAACCCCTATATGGTGCTTATTGAGTATGGCGGAAATGATTTTATGCATGCGGTGCCTTTGAACGATACATTGACCGCCATAGAAAAAATGGTGGACGGAGTACAAGCAGCCGGTGCGGTGGCTGTGATTGTGGACACCGGGGGATATTACGGCATGAACAAATATACCAAGGCTTATAAAAAGATGGCGAAAGAGAAAGGAGCTGTTTTCGTCCCGGGTATTTTAAACGGCATAATGGGTGAGCGCGGATTGATGAGCGACCAAATTCACCCCAACGCAAAAGGGTATGCTATTGTAGCTGAAAAGGTATATAAAGAGATTAAGGGGTATTTATAAAGGCTTTTTTCAGGTGCTTGTCTGGCGTACACCGCATAAAATGCAAAGTTTTATGCGGTGTTACTTATATACTCAACGATTTTCCAATGTTAGTTTTTTGCACCCGGGGTAAATCATAAAGTTTTACCCCGGGTTGCTTTTTGGGTGATGAGAAAAAGTAACACTTTCTCCGTCGGATAAAAAAAAAGCTTGACTCGTTTTTTTTTTTTGATTTAATGGGAGTATATCCCATTAAATCAAAAAAGGAGAGAACGTATGAAAAAGCTGTCTAAAGTGGTATTAAAGCTGTTAAAACATAAAATAAGTAACCCTTGTTTAGAGCCTCAAAAAAGGAAAGATTCTGAGCAGAAATCACTCAGCATGACTCTTGGATTTGCAAAGGGTTTTACACTTATTGAACTTTTGGTAGTTGTACTAATCATTGGTATTTTATCCGCAGTAGCTTTGCCGCAATATACAAAGGCGGTTACCAAAAGCCGTTTTGCTACCCTAAAGCCATTGGTGAAATCTATTCACGAAGCACAACAACTTTATTATATGGCAAACGGGACTTACGCTACCAATTTTACGGATTTGAGTTTTCAGATTTCCGGGGAAAGCGGCTCTTATTCCGATAAAGCAAGAACTATACCTAATGGTGGTTGCGTGATTGAAGAAACCTATGTGTATTGTAAGCATGATGCAGTACAGATGTCCTATTTAATTTTTCATAGCGGTACGCATGCGTGTGTTACTTACGAATTTACCCCTAATAAAAAAATAGCAGATGAAATCTGCCGGGCAGAAACAGGTAGCGAAGATGACGGAAATGGCTGGTTCGTTTATAAATAAAAACCCCCGCGTTTAGGCGGGGGTGTTAAACTTATTTGTCGGCGCCGCAGCACTTTTTATACTTTTTGCCGCTACCGCAAGGGCAAGGGTCATTACGTCCGATGCGCGGCCCTTCATGTACGAAGGTTTCCACTTTCGGGGTTGCTCCCGCATTTTCGGCTTTCAGTTCCGCTTCGTGTTCTTTCATCCATTTTTTCATTTGGCGGATACTTTTAAAATCTACGCCGTCTTTTTCCATGCGTTTGGCAATGTCAATGAAACGTTGTTTGATTTGCGGGTCTTTGAGTTTGCCTTTAATCATAGCGGGCAAAGCATCAATTTCACGCTCAATGCGCTCTTCAATTGTTTCCTTTTTTTTCTTTTCCGCTTTGGGCGCGGTGTTTTGTTCGGCGCCTTGCTCGGCGGTTTTCTTCTTAAACGGATTCCACATACAAATTACAACTCCTTAGATATAAATTAGTGAAGTAAATTCTCCACGAAATTTTTAATAATTTCCGCCTTTTCAAAATAATGGTCTTTGCCGGGTACGACCAAGCGGTTGGGGTGTTTTTCCCAAAGGTTTAAGATTTTTTCGTCCAAGGCAACGGCTTGCTCCAGGGTTTCGGTGCGGACATTGCTGGATTGATAAAAATCTTTTTTGAGCGGGGGGGATAAATGCAACACCGCATCATAGCGGCTGAGTTCGGCTTCCAACGTGGTGCCCATCGCTTTGAAAAAATCTTCCGGTCCGTTGGGCCAATAGCCTGCGCCGTCAATAGAACCGCGGTCACATACGATGATTTGGGCATCGGAGGTTACTTCGGCTAAATGTTCCAATTGGTGTACGCAATAAAAAATAATATGTTGCGCGTGTTCAATATGTTTGGGGCTGTTGTCTTTGCGCGGAAAGCCGCCGCTATAAATGAGCGTGGCCGCTTCTTGCACAATTTCAATTTTACTGCCGAATGTTTCTTTCAAAATAGACAACGCCGTCGTTTTGCCGCCGCTGGGGCCGCCGGTAAGCACAATTTTCTTTTTCATTTTGTTTTCTCCTGGGGGAGCAAAGTATCAATAAAATCTTTAATGATTCCAGCTTTTTGGAAAAAATGATTCATAGAAGGCAGTACCATTCTGTTGGGGTGTTTTTCCCAAATTTTCAAAATTTTGCGGTCAATGCCGGCCGCTTCTTCTAACGTTTCGGTGCGCACGCGGGTGGATTGGTAAAATTCTGCATTCAACGGGGGCGATAAGTGAATGACGGCGTCGTAGCGGCTGAGTTCGGCTTCCAACGTAGTGCCCACGTGGGCAAAAAAGTCATCAATGCCTTCCGGCCAATAGACGGCGGCATCTAAGGTGCCGCGGTCGCATACAATTAAGTCCGCGTTTGAAGTTTCCATGGCTAAATCTTCCATTTGGCGCGTGGCATAAAAAATAATGCGTTGGGCCGTGCGGACATGTTCGGGGCTGCCGTCTTTGCGCGGAAAGCCGCCGCTAAAAATCATGGTGGCCGCTTCCGGTACGACTTCAATGCGGCTGCCGAAAGTTTCTCTCAATACAGACAGAGCGGTGGTTTTGCCGCCGTTCGGCCCGCCGGTAAAAGCTATTCTTTTCATTTAGACTCCTCTGCTTCTTGGGCAGTTTGCGGCGCGGGATTTTGTTGGTTGCGCGCCTCATTTAATGCTTTGAGATACAGGGTTTTCATATCTTCAAAGTCTTTGCGCTGTTCTTTAGGTACGGAACGCAGCGCGGAGTTGCGGTTCTTCATCTTTAAAAAGTCTACAAATTTATTACGCTCTTTGATACGAAAATCTAAATGCGGCCCTGTGGATAAACCTGTATTGCCGACATAGGCAATCGTATCGCCTTGTTTTACTTTGGCCCCTTTTTTGGTCTTGCTGGCGTAACGGCTTAAGTGGCCGTAGGTGGTTACATAATTGTTGGCGTGGCGAAGCTCTACATATTTGCCGTATCCGCCTTTATTGCCTACAAAGGTTACTACGCCGTCTGCGACTGCCTGAATAGGCGTACCCGTAGGGGCGGCATAGTCTATGCCCAAATGGGGGCGGCGAATGCGTAAAATGGGGTGTAAGCGGCGCGGATTAAAGCGCGAAGTAATGCGCACTCCGCGAAAGCTGATGGGGGATTTTAAGAACATTTTTTTGCTGATTTTTCCGGTTTCGTCAAAAAATTCGTCATTGTAATAGAACGCATAATTTTCCCCGGTTATTTGTCCTTTATACATTGCCGCCACCAATTCTTGCCCGGTGATTTGTCCGTCTTCGGTAAAGTGTTCTTCCCAAACGGCGGCAAATTCGTCGCCGTTGCGGGTTTCGGTATTAAAGTCTATGTTCCAAGAGAAAGCATCGGTCAAATCCACAATCAAAGCAATGGTGATGCCGTCTTTGAGCATGGAGTTAAAAAGAGAGCCTTCTATTTTTCCGGCGGTGCTTTTGATACGGGTCTTGATTTCCACTTCCGAAACCCCCGCCACCAATTTACCCCCCGCATCAGCCACAAAGTAGTGCGCCAAATCTTTGTGCAACAGCAACATGGCAAACTTTCCGTCTGTGGTGGTGGAAATAGAATACTTGTCTTGGTTTTGTAACTTGCGGGTATTTACGACAGAGTTTAATTTATCTACGATGGCGGAAACTTCGCGGTTTTCCAAGCCGGCTTCTTGCAAGGCTACATAAATGGGTTTTTGTTTAATGGTAAATTCTTCGGCATAGATTTCTTTTTCACGGGAGTTGATAAGCTCTTGCTCTTTTTTGTCTTTAGTGATTGTGATCGCCAAAAAAGTGGCAAGCGCAATTACGGCCAATGTTAAGATATAAAACATAACATCGTGGTAACGGCGATAGTGGCGGTTGAAAAAAGAAATCAGTTTTTCGTACATAACTTAAGAAATGGCGGCCGGACTTTTGCCCGGCCGCCGGGTATGAATGAATTATTTTTGGTCTTTTAAGAAAGAGCACAAGGCAATAGCATTGAGCTTTACTTTCGGGTCATCGGCACGGGACGGCAAAATGACAGGGATTTTCGGCCCGACCAAAATGGCGGCCGCTTCCATTTGTTCGCCAAAGAAAGCCAAAGCTTTGTAGAGCGGGTTGGCGGCGTCTAAATCCGGCAACATCAAAATATCGGCATTGCCGGCTACCTGTTTGCCGGTGATGCCTTTTTCGGCGGCTCTTTGCGCAGACATGGAAATATAGAAATCATACGGCCCTTCCACCACACAACCGGTGATTTTTCCTTCCGCATTCATTTGGCTTAAAGCGGCGGCATCGGTTGTGGACGGAATTTTTTCATTTACTTTTTCTACCGGGCATACGCAAGCCACTTTGGGGGTTTCTAAGCCCAATTTGTGCATGGTGTTAACGGCATTTTGAATGATTTTGGCCTTTTGTTCCAAGGTGGGCGCGATGACGACGGCCGAATCGGTAACGGCAAAAGGTTTGTGGTATTTGGGGGTGCTGTAAAGCACAAAGTGAGAAAGCAATGCCCCTTCCGGCACCAGGTTGGCTTCTTTATTTAAAATGGCTTTCATGTAATATTTGGTATCTACTAAACCTTTAATTAAGAAATCGCCTTTGCCGGCTAAAATTTGGTCCACAGCCAATTTGCACATGGTGGGGACGTCTTCGCAATCAATAAACTCAAATTTATCTTCGTTTAGGCCGGCTTTTTGCACCATTTCTTTCACTTGCGCCATCGGCCCGATCAAGATACCATGGGAAATAAGTCCGTTATCATCTGCCATTTTGATAGCTTCTAACGCTTCGGCATTGTTGGCACCGGGTACAACTACGCGGTTGGATTTACCTTTGACTTGGTTAATCAAGTCTTGAAAACTATTGAATTTCATGTACTTGCTCCTTTTAAGAATAATGTTTAATTATAGAGGGGTCTTGCAATGCGCGGCGTGCGGCATCGCGCAAAGCATCTTTTTCTTCGCTTCCCGGAAATACATAAATAGGGGCGATCCAATCTACCTGGCGGGCAATTTCCAGCGGAATATATTTGCTAAACATCAAACCGCCTGTTAATGCAATAAAATCCACATCTCCTTCCAATACAACGGCTTGCGCACCGATTTCTTTGGATACCTGATATATCATTGCGTCCACGGCTTCTTTGGCTTGTTGCGGTGAGCAGTTAATCAATGAGCCGGGACGTTTCTTTCCGGTGGATATAAACTCTTCCAAATCTTTCACGTCTGACGTGCCTGTATAGGCCACCAACCCGCCTTTACCGCGCATTTTAAGGTGAATGTCTTTGCGCGTATATTTGCCGCTGTAACACATATCCGCCAAATACGCACCGGGTACGGAGCCGCTTCTTTGCGGGGTCATGGGGCCGTCCCCTTCGTATCCGTTGCTGACGTCAATTACTTTGCCGCGTTTGTGTGCCCCGACGGAAATGCCGCCTCCTCCGTGACAGACAATGCAGTTGATTTCTTCGTATTTGCGTTCTGTTTTTTCGGAGATTAAACGGGCTACGCGTTTTTGGTTTAAGGCGTGAAAAATGGACAAGCGCGGATTTTCCGGCATGCCGCTGTAACGTGCTAAAGGTTGCATTTCGTCAATCACTACCGGATTGGCGATAAAGCTGGGGCAGTGGGCATATTGGGCGATTTCCCGCGCCAAAATGCCGCCTAAATTACAAGGGTGAATTCCGCCGTAACGACCGCTTTGCAAATCTTGCACCATTTGATCATTGACGGCATAAACGCCCCCTTCTACGGAGCGGATAAATCCGCCACGACCGATGACAGCGTGTATTTCTTCCAGCGGGACATTATGGTCTATCAGATAATCTAAAATCAGTTTTCTGCGCAGGGGAATTTGCTCCGTAACGTTTTTGCCTTCATAAGGTTCCAAATCAGTGATGGAATAACGTACGGTTACTTCAAAAACGGCTTTCTCACCGCGGTAATAACCAATGTCATCAGACGTAGAGCCGGGATTAATTACTAATATATTCGGTTGCATAATTCCTCTGTGTGATGCTTACGGATATATTTTAACATTTTACACGCGCAGCGCAAACGCAGAAACGGCTTTTGGGTGCTGACAAAAACACTCAGCGCTCTTTGGTTTCTTGCGGTAAGACTTGGGCTAATTGTTTGGCAAATTTTTTAATAAAAAATAATTCGTTTTTGGAAAAATTACTTTTATTAAGCAAACTGCGCAATAGGTCTTGGCGTTGTTTCTGAGAAAAATCCGCCTTTAAATGTGCCGCTTGCATTAAGCCTTCTAATTCTTGGATCACAAGTTCGGTTTGTTCAAAAGTAGCTTTGGCGGCGCTGTGTGCCGAAAACGGCAAGGGCCGGCGGGCCAACTCATAGCAAAGTAAAATGACCGCTTGTGCTAAATTAACGGACGGCTGTTTGGCCGTGGTAGGGATATGTACCGCGGCGGAGCAAAGCTCTATGTCTTCATTAGAAAGCCCTGTTTTTTCATTGCCGAACACCAAGGCAGTTTTCCCCGGATTTTGTTTTTCTAACCAGGCGGGTAAGTCCGGCAAAGCAATCATTGTTTGGTGCAGTTGCCTGTTTTTAAGCGAAGTGGTCGCCAGACTTGTTTGACAATCTGCCAACGCTTGGGGCAATGCGGAAAATAATTTAGCGTGCGTTAGAATGTCATGCGCGCCTACTGCGCTGACTACTTCTTGCCAAGTGGGGGGAAAGGGGTCCACTACGCGCAAATCTTGCAGACCGAAATTTGCCATGGCACGAGCCACGGCCCCGATGTTGTTGGGGTCACGCGGTCTGACGAGAACGATACAGAATTGTTCTTTCATTTGGCTAAAGCATCGGCAATAGCTTCGCTGATGGTCGGGTGCGGAAAAATCACTTTTTTAAGTTGTTGCACATTTAATCCGCCATGCAAAGCCAGCGTAATGGTGCTAATCATTTCCGAGGCATGGGCCGAAGCTATGGTGGCTCCGAGCAAGAGGCCGTCTTCTTTGCGGCTGATAATTTCCACATATCCTTGTGCCGCATCCATGGTTAACGCGCGTCCGTTGGCCAGCATAAAGCATTTGTGAATCTTTATTTCCAAGCCTTGTTCTTGGGCTTGTTGTTTGCTAAGGCCTACGCTGGCAAGTTCCGGAGAAGTATAAACGGCATTGGGCACCAACTCATTGCGATATGTATCTGCCTGGCCGCAAATATTGTTGGCCGCCACTTGCCCTTGGCGGGTAGCCGCGTGGGCTAATAAGGAAAGGCCGGTTACATCGCCGGCGGCATAAAGGGTATCGGTAATTTGCAAAGTATGCGGATTGACATTTTTCAACCCTTTGCGGTCCCAAGACAAGCCGGCATTCTCCGGCATTAATTCGGTTAAATCACAGCTACGGCCGATGGCTGCTAAAACACATTCGGCTTTGATTTCGCTGCCGTCGTCTAAAGTTAAAACTTTCTGTTCATTTTTCACTTTGGCATCGCTTGCTTTTTTGCCCAATAAAAGCGTTACCCCGCGCTTTTGTAAGTCGGTTTGGATTAAGCGGCTTAACCCTTCGTCTAAAGTGGGCAAAAGGCGGTTTTGCATTTCCACAATGCTGACTTTTACCCCCAAAGAAGACATCAATGTAGCAAATTCGCACCCGATGACCCCACCCCCTACAATGATGAGCGAAGCGGGTAGTTTTTCCAAAGAAAAAATGGTGCTGTTATCGTGGATATGCTCGCGGATTTTGTCAAAAGGTGCCGGTACAAAAGCCGTACTTCCGCAACAAACTATGGCATAATCAAAGGCAAGCTCTGTGGTGCCGTTTTGGGTTTGTAAAAGGAGCGTGTTTTTATCTTTAAAGCGGGCTGTAGCCGATATGACATTTACCTTAGCTTGGCGCAACATCGCCGCGATGCCCAAGGAGAGTTTTTGGGTCAAGGCTTTTTGACGCGCTTGAATTTTCGGCCAAGATAAGTTTTGGAAAATAGATTGGGTTTGTGCGGAAACGTCTTCACGGCACAGGGAGCCTATTTGTTTTATCACGTCAAAGCGGTGCGCCGCGTCCAATAATGATTTGGAAGGGATACACCCGCTGTTGAGACAGACCCCGCCCAGATGACTTTTTTCAATTAAGGTTACTTCCGCTCCTAAATTAGCGGCGGTAATGGCGGCGGGATACCCGGCCGGGCCACCACCGATAACGGCTACTTTGATGTTCATAATCGCTTTGCTCTCCCATAAAAAAGAAACTTTATTGTATTCTAGCATTAAAAAATGCCTGAAAAAACATATAATTAAATTATGACGGAAAAAGAAAAGCCTTCTCATTTGGGTCATCGCGAACGCCTGCGGAAAAAATTCGCTTCTGCGGGGTTGGATTCTTTTTTGGATCATGAAACATTGGAGTTGTTGTTGACCTATTGTATCGCACGCAAAGACACCAAGCCGCTTGCTTGGGCTTTGCTGAAGCGTTTTGGCAGTTTGTCGGCTGTGTTAGACGCCGATTATGAAGAGCTTTGTGCGGTGGAAGGCATCGGCACGCAAAGTGCTTTGTTTTTGAAATTAATCCGCAGTACGTTTAAGAAATATTCGTTAGATGGGGTCAAAGAAAAAACAATCATTCGCTCTCCCAAACAGGTAATAGATTATTGTAAGGCTTCTTTGGCCTGCCATCACGAAGAATGTTTTGAATTGATTTATTTATCGGTTCGTAATACCATTTTGGGAACGGAAATTGTGGCGAAGGGCACTTTGGACCGCGTCAATGTTTCCGCACGTAAAATTGTAGAGCGCGCTTTGGCGGCCAAAGCCTATGCGGTTATTTTAGTGCATAACCACCCATCGGGAGATCCGACCCCTTCTGCGGAAGACATTATGTTTACCAAAGAAGTAACGCGGGCGGCATCGCTGTTGGGTATTTCGGTGCATGACCATATTATTGTGGGTAAAGGTACCCATTACAGCTTAAAAGCAAACGGGAAAATACAATGAACATATTAAAAGAAGTTTTAAAATATCAGGTTTATCCGGCAATGGGTTGCACAGAGCCGGTGTCTGTGGCATTGTGTGCCGCTTATGCGGCGGCGCAATTAGACGGAGCCATAAAAAGCGCTCATTTCCGTTTAGACCCGGGTACCTACAAAAACGGCTGTGGGGTCCGCATTCCTAACACAGACGGAGAAAAAGGTAATTTGTTGGCCGCGGCGATGGGCTTATTGATTGCCAAGCCCGAACTGCAAATGGAAATTCTATCCGGCGCGGATAAAGAGCTGTTGGCAATGGCTAAAAAGTTGGTAGCCGAAAAGAAAGTTTTGCTGGAAGTAGCGGCTGAAAAACAGGGTTTTTATATTGAAGCTAATTTAGAAAGCACCGACGGACAAACCGCCCAATGTGTCATTGCGGGCAGTCATACGGAAGTGGTACGCCTGGTAAAAAACGGCCACGTTTTAAAGGATACCTGTCAGCAACAAGAAACAAACGATTGTCACGCTTTTAAGCAATCTCTGAAAAATGCTACTTTAGCAGATTTGATTGCTTGGGCCGATCAAGCCGACGGCGCCGATTTGACCTATATAAAAAAAGGCGTTGAGATGAATTTAAAAGCGGCCGAAATGGGGCAAGCTTTGCAAAAGGTGGGATTTTACATCAAAGAATTGGTGCGTAAAAAACTTTTGCACATGGATTTGATTACTTCTACCAAAATTTTAACGGCTTGTGCGGCAGATGCCCGTATGGACGGCCAAGCCGTGCCGGTGATGAGTAGCGGAGAGTCGGGCAATCAAGGCGTGGTAACTATTTTGGTCCCTTGGAAAGTGGGCAAGGAAATGGAAGTGCCGGAAGAAAAAATTTTGCGCAGTATCGCTTTGTCGCATTTACTAAACGGATATGTCAAAGTTTTTACCGGAGAGTTAGCACCCATTTGCGGGTGTGCCATTGCGGCCGGAGTAGGTGCAACGGCGGCTATTGTCTATCAACAGCGCGGCGGTAATGTGGCGGCCATGACATTGGCTATTAACAATATTATCAGTGATATTGGCGGTATGCTTTGCGACGGCGCCAAAAGCGGTTGCGCCCTAAAAGTGGTCAGCTCTGCCGATGCGGCTATCCGCAGTGCGTTTATGGGAATTAACGACTACGGCATTACGGAAGTGGAAGGGTTTGTCGGGCGCAGTGCCGAAGAGACTATCCAAAATTTGGGCAGTATTTCCACTATCGGAATGAGAGCGGTGGACCCGATGATTGTGGGGATTATGCAAGAGAAAATGAAATAGTTTTGAATGAAAGATGTTTTGGTTTGCCTTTCGAGCACAGGAGAAAAAGTAAAATTTTCTCCTGTGTTTTTTGCGTGAAAAATTTTAATTATGGCTATTTTTTATAAATATGCTATTATTTGGGGGTAGTTCAAGTAAATATTGGGAGTTTTGTATGAATAAAATAAATTATAGGACAGGGTTCACTTTGATAGAGTTGTTGGTAGTTGTATTGATTATCGGCATTTTGTCTGCGGTAGCCTTGCCGCAGTATAGAAAAGCGGTATTCAAATCAAAATTAACACAGGTAGATGTTATTTTTAATACCTATGAGAAGGCTATTGTTTCTAATTTATTGGCCAACGGCGGATTGCCTACTTCCGGCACGATTAAATTTACGGGTCAATTCGGGGCTTTTTCTGAGATAGGTATTAAAGGAAAAGGGACATCCGTTACTCGTCATTGTAACAATGATTTTTTATGGGATGTGTCTTGTACGTCTAGTAATTGTACTATTGAAGTAGTGGATTCTGTTGCTAGTCCGTCAACTTGCGGTTATCAAACTACTACCGCCAATATTCTTCGTCGCAGAACAACAGACGGAAAGACTTGGACTCTTACTTATTCTTCCGGTGCTTCTACTCCTACTTATCAAAAAGAAATAGTGTGCCAATGGGCTACAAGTAAATACGGCAGTGTTTCCGGTTGCTAATAAAACAACAAAAACCCCCGCTTTTGGCGGGGGTTTTGTTTGAGTAAAGAAAACTTAGTTTTCTTGCGGGTTGTGTTTGTATTTAAAAATGAAAGCAAAGGCAATGGCAATGACCAAAGCATAAGCGGCAAATACAAACCAAGAGTTGGCCCAACCGGAAGCAATCGCTTGGGATACTTCCGCCGGATACAAGGCCCCTTGGGCCAAAGGTCCGTTCGCTTCAATAAATGCATTGGTGGGAGCATTGACAAAGCGGTCTATCACTTTTTGTGCGCCCAACATACCAATCGTGGCACCCACGCCGTTGGTCATCAAAATAAACAACCCTTGCGCGCTGGAGCGGATAGATTCATCGGTTTCTTTTTCTACGAACAAGGAGCCGGACACATTGAAGAAGTCAAACGCCACCCCATAAACAATCATAGAAAGAACCAGCAAGGTAATACCGCCAAAGCTGACCGGGTTACCCAAACCGAACAAACCAAAGCGTAATACCCAGGCAAACATACTGATAAGCATTACTTTTTTGATACCGAAGCGTTTTAAGAAGAACGGAATCAATAAGATACAAAACGTTTCGGATACTTGGGATAAGGAAATCAACGCATTGGCGTTGCTGGCCCCCCAAGAGCCGGCCAAACCTTGCAGGCTGTTGTAGCTGTGGATAAACGGATTGGCATAGCCGTTGGTGATTTGTAAGCAGCTGCCGAGCAAGATAGAGAAGATGAAGAAGATAGCCATCTTTTTATCTTTAAACAAAGCAAACGCTTTTAAGCCCATCGCTTCGGCCAGGGATTTCTTTTCTCCGGCTTTGGCCACCGGGCATTCGGGTAAAGTAAAGCTATAAACCGCCAACAAAAGCCCTAACCCGGCAGATAAATACCATTGGGCAAAGGTGTTTTGAAAGCCGGTAAAGTTAGAGACCAACATCGTGCAGATAAAGCCGATGGTACCCCAAATGCGGATCGGGGGGAAAGCGGTAACAGGGTCCAAATTCACTTTATGCAAGCTGGTGTAAGCCACCGAGTTGGACACCCCGAGCGTAGGCATATAAAAAGCTACGCTGAGTAAGTAGCAGGTGTAAATGACTTTGAAGCTCACTTCCGGCAAAGAACCGAAATAAGCCGCCGCCGCCATAAATACCGCCGCCAAGAAGTGGCACAAGCCCAACATCTTTTGGGCCGGAATCCAGCGGTCGGCTAAAATACCGATTACCGCCGGCATAAAAATAGACACAAAGCCTTGAGAGGCATAGAAAAGACCGATATATTGTGCCAGCCCCACGTTTGCCAAAAAGGCACCCATGGAGGTTAAATAAGCTCCCCAAACGGCAAATTGGAGAAAGTTCATGACGATTAGACGAAGTTTCATGTTCATAAGCGTAGTTTTTACAGACAGGATTTGCACTGCCTCCGTAATTTTACAGAATTTAGGTGGGTACAACATACAACAAGCTTACAAACTCTATTTTACAAAAAATATATAATATGTGTAATACAGATATGCCCCGCACGCGGGCCCAGGAGGAAAGCATGGCTGATTATAGTTTTGACGTAGTAAGCAAAGTGGATTTAAACGTAATTTCCGAAGCGGTAACCGCCGCCGATAAAGAAATTGCCAACCGCTACGATTTTAAAGGAACCAATTCCAGCATTGAGCTTAACCAAAAAGACAATGAACTTAAATTGCATTCCAGCGATGAATACAAAGTGGCCGCATTGCGTGATGTGCTTTTTACGCGCCTTGCCAAACGCGGGGTGGCTCTTAAAAATTTAACCCAAGGTAAAGTGGAATCTGCCTTGGGCGGTAATGCCAAACAAAGCATTAAAATCCAACAGGGTATCCCGTCGGAAAAAGCCAAAGAAATTTCCAAATACATCAAAGATGCCAAATTAAAAGTAGCCGCCAGCATTCAAGGCGACCAACTGCGCGTGTCTTCCAAGTCCAAAGATGAATTGCAGGCCACTATGGCTAAATTGCGCGAAAAAGATTTTGGCTTGGATTTACAATTTACCAATTACAGATAGGAGCTTAGCATGAAGAAAACAATGTTTGCCGTTTTGGCTTGCGCTTTGGCTTTGCCGTTGTGGGCCGCCAATGACGCTACGCTAAACTTTTACCAAAAACAAGCCTTAATGAAAGGGCAAAAAGCCAAACAAGACCGCGCTTTTGCATCTGCCTTGGCGCGTGATACCGGGTTGTGGATTGCCGCCAACGGAGAAAACCCGGAAGTAAAAACCGCCCTTCTGATGCAAGCGGATTATTATTTGCGCGCTCAAGAAGAAGCCAAAGCTTTGGTCGCTTTGTTAAAGGTGCGTTTTTATTTTCCGTCTGCACAGGATTTACCCTTGCTTTCTTCCAATGTGGAACAAGCCATGGAAGGCTTAAACCGCAGTCAAAAAGCCCAGGCACTTAAATTGTTGGCTACTGATACCACCGCGTTGACCCAAACGCAAAAACAGACCGCCTTGTTGGAAGCGTTGGTCAAAGCCAAACTTGAAAAAATTTATGAGCCGGTGTGCGAATTATTTGAAGACTTTTTTGTATCCCATGCAGACTATGCCGGTAATGATAAGTTGACTTTGTGGTATGGGGATTGGCACCGCCAGAACGAAAACTACAATGCCGCTGTATTGGAGTATAAAAAAGTAAATGAATTGTTTGATGCCACCCCTTACAAAGCGGCCAGCTTGCGCATGGCGGCTGATGTATACGGCGGTGATTTGAAAGATTACGATACCGCCATAGCCGTATATAACCAAGTATTAAAACAATATCCGGACTCTGCCGAAAAAGGAATCGTTTTTAAACACATGGCTGTCATGGAAGAAAACCGCCGCGATTATGCCGCCGCCTTGGCTTATTATGAAAAAGCCATTGCCCAATTAGGTGCCCAACCCGCCGCTTATGAAGCCTGGATGGGTAAAGCCGATGTGCTTATTAAAAACAAAGATTATCAGGCCGCCTATGATACGCAAATTAAAGCGGCTGAAATGTTTGCTTCTAACGAAGATAACTATGTAAATTCTTTGCTTTCTGCGGCCGAAACAGCCAACCGCCGTTTGAAAAATGCCGCGTTGCAATCTGCCGCGTTAGATAAAGTTTTGCTGGTTTATCCGCAAACGCAAAGAGCCCCGGAAATTATGTATGACTTGGGCTATGCGTTGGAAAAACAAGATAAAAACACCCAAGCGACCGCGATGTATAAACGCTTGATTATTAATTATCCGACGGATAAGTATGCCGGACGGGCGCAAAGCCGCTTAAGCCGTTTGGAAAAATAAGAAAACTTTTTGGTTTGCTTTTCTTTTATGCACCGCGTAAAACTTTACGTTTTACGCGGTGTTATTTTTTGTTTTTATACGGCTTTTTCGGTTGCGTATCCTGGTGTGGGCAAACGATTTTCCATTTTTGGGTTTCTTTGTTCCGACTTACCGCTCGCCGTATATTATATTTGTTGGTCCGGTTCTGCTTATCAGGATCGGCTTTGTAAAAGTATTTCCGGAAGGGCGGTTTCTGACGCAACAAATAGTACTGGTGGGGCCAAAGGTTATACTTTCTAATCTTTTTAGGGCCCCTGCCCGATTTGCTAAAATGTATGTATGGAACTTTTAGCACAAATTTGGGATATTTTCTTGCATTTAGATACGCACCTGAACGCTTGGGCCGGCACCATGGGGCCTTGGCTTTATGTGGTGCTTTTTGCGGTTGTTTTTTGTGAAACGGGCTTGGTGATTACGCCGTTTTTGCCGGGAGATTCGTTGCTTTTTGCCGCGGGCGCTTTGGCGGCTATTGAAGGGAGCCCCATTAATTTATGGCTTTTGGCGCCGGTTCTTTTTGCGGCGGCGGTACTTGGCGATAGCGTAAATTATGAAATCGGCAAATGGCTGGGGCCAAAAGTTTTCACGCGTAAAGACAGCTGGCTTTTAAATCAAGACCACCTGCACAAAGCACATGCCTTTTATGAAAAATACGGCGGTAAAACCATTATTTTAGCGCGCTTTATCCCTGTTATCCGCACCTTTGCCCCATTTGTGGCGGGTATTGGCAAAATGACCTATTTACATTTTATTTCTTACAACCTTATCGGGGCGCTGTTGTGGGTGGCCTTGTTTGTGTTTGGCGGATATTGGTTCGCGGATTTGCCGTTGGTGCAAAACCATTTTCATTATGTGATTGTGGGAATTGTGGTGATTTCTGTATTGCCGGCCATTTATGAATTTTGGTCCGAACGGCGCAAGCTAAAGAAAAAATAATTTAAAAAACCCGGTCTTTCGGACCGGGTTTTTTATGGCTCTAAAGGTAAATCAACAGGCATTTTTCCTTGGGGTTGCAAGTTCCCTAAAATAATATCTGCCGCCGTTTGCAATACATACTTGTTTAATCCGTAAGTAGCCAAAATGGTATTGGCTTGTGGATAATTAACAATATCATACGGACTCATGGTAGATATAAACACATTTCTGGGGTGTGCCTGAAAAAGTGCATTAATGGTATTTTTTTGGTTGATATTGGTTTTGTCTGCCCATTGCAAGCTGGTCACTACCAATAGATCTGCTCCGTTGGCACATTCTTTAGCGCGTTTGGCATCTATGCTTTTGGGAGTAAGGGCGGCATTATACCCGCGCACATTCCAGCCTTTTTGCATGAAGGGTTTGGCAAAGCTGGGTAATTGGTCCGCAAAGCGGGACGGAGAAAAGAAAACCGCACACAAGGTGGGCTTTTTGCCCCGTTGCACTTGCGGGTCAAAAGGCAATAAGTTTGCGCGGTCGCGCACGAGAGTAACTGCTTGATTGCTGATTTTTTCCAGCTCGGCCCGATAGGCTTTATCAATGGGGGCCGGCAAGGTACGGCTATTATCCAAAAGGCCCAATTCTTTTTTTAAATTAAATACTTTTTCGGCGGCTTGGGTAACGCGGCGGGTCGTTTCGGGGTCGGCTTGCACTTGTTTATAAATACGGCTAAACGTGGTTTGCGGTTTGATATAGCGCCCGAGCAAAATGATGTCACTGCCCGCGTTCAAAGCGCGTACGGCACAATTGGCAATGGTGCAGAAATGGGTAGCGGCTTTCATGTCTAAGCTGTCGGTAACGATCAGGCCTTTATGCCCCATTTGCTCACGCAGTAAATCTTGCACGATGGGTTTAGAGAAGGTGGCAATGTTTTTGCTGTCTAAAGCCGGGTAAATGATATGGCTGGTCATAACCCCTTGCACGCCGTTTTTGACGGCTTCTTCAAAGGGGGCCAAGTGTGTTTTTTTGAGCTCTTGAAAAGAAGCTTTTACCACCGGCACCTGATAGTGTGAATCTACCGAAGTGTCTCCGTGCCCGGGAAAATGCTTGACGATGCTCACAATGCCCGCGGCTTTAAAGCCGTTCATTAAAGAAAGGCCCATCTTGGTTACGTTCGCCGGGTCCGAGCCGAAGGAACGTACGCCGATAATAGGATTATTGGGGTTGCTGTTTACGTCCAGGACCGGAGAAAAATTGACATGTACGCCGGCTCTTCTCAGTTCCAACCCTGCTAAATAAGCGATGGTAGCGGTGGCTTGTTCATCTCCGGAAGCGGAAAACATCATATTGGTCGGCAGGTAATCAAAGCCGAGCGTGATGGGCGTGTAAACGGTGCCCCCTTCATAGTCAATAGATATGAGTAATGGGATTTTATGCGGGCTTTTGGCGGCCCAACTTTGCAATTTGGTAATCAGTTGCTTCGTTTGTGGCAACGAATAGTTACCCCACTGAATGAGCGCTCCGCCTACCTGACCGCTTTCAATCATCGGACGGAACACCTCGGCGCTGTCCACATCTACAAAAACGGTGAGCGTTTGGGCTAATTTTTCTTGCAAGGTTAAATCTTCAAAACGCGTCGGTTGCTGTTGCTGGGCTTGCAAGGGGCCTGTTAATAGCAATACGGCTAAAAAATATAAAAGGTGTTTAATCATTTGCTTTTAAATGAATAAGCGGTATTTCCGAAGAAGAGAAAAACCGCAAAGGCATGCCCCAATAGAACATACCGGACGTAACATAAATTTTAGATTTGGCACTCAAATCATACCAGCCGTAAACATACGGATACTTTAATTTTACAAAGAATTGAAAGGGAAATATTTGCCCATTGTGCGTATGGCCGCTGATCATGAGCGGTATTTCATGCCGTGCGGCAATATCTGTATAGAGCGGTTGGTGGCTGAGCAAAATGCGCGGCCGTTGCGGGTGGGTGTTTTCTAGCAACATATGCAGTTGTTGCGGCAACAGGCGCGAAGTGGCTATATCATTAACGCCAATCAGTTGCACGCCGTTGGGCAGCATGCGGATTTCGTTGCGCAAAGGATATATGTTTGCCTGGCGGTAAAATTCCAACGATTTTTCCAACCCGGTGTAATATTCGTGATTGCCCAACACGCCAAAAGTGCCGTATTTGGTTTGCAGACGGGCTAAGGCTTGGGCATATTTTTCCCGATGGGGGCCATATTCAAATAAATCGCCTAATACCAATACGGCATCGGGCTTTTGGCTGGCAATCAAATCCAGCGCTTTTTGAAAACGGCGTAAGCTGACCCCTATCCCTAAATGCGCATCGGAAATGACGGCTATTTTCATATCCGGCGCCTGGGGTATGGCAATGTCTAAGTGTTTTATTTGGGGGTTTTTAAGCCCGCCATATACAGATAAGGCCGCTGTTAATACCAGCATGCCCATGCTCAGCCATATCATAAACTTTCGGGAAGGAATATGGGCCAAGGCCAAAATGCCCTGTAAGAAAGCAAAGCTGACCACCAGGAAGAAAAAAATAAAAATTAGTCCCGCCAGGGTATAGGCTAAAAAATAAAGGATACTTTCCCACGTGCCGTAATGGGTGCGGGTATAAGATAAGGCAAAATTTAAAAATAATCCGGTACAGAGCGGCAATAATAAAATGGGTAATTTCCAACCGATTTTTGGAAAGCAAAAATAAAACCAGGCACCGATAGCTGATTGCAAAAAAAATAAAATCAAACCCGCTACTGCGAAAAAGCCCATAAAAGCCTCTCCCGAAAAATGTAAAAAACTCTTCCTTTTTATTTTAAATAATTTTGCAATAATAAGTATAATATATCTATACACAATAATTTTATACTTACTGAGGAAATAACCCATGTCTATTAAAGTTCGTTTTGCCCCTTCCCCGACGGGATTTTTGCATATCGGGGGGGTTCGTACAGCCCTATTTAACTATCTTTTTGCCAAAAGAAACAACGGCACTTTTTTACTGCGTATTGAAGATACGGACGAAGAACGCAGCACCCAAGCCTCTACCGATGCTATTTTTGAAGGTATGCAATGGATGAAATTGAATTGGGACGAAGGCCCGATGCCCGACGGCACCGATAAAGGCCCCGATACCCCTTATTACCAAGCCCAACGTGCCGATCAGGGCCTTTACAAAAAATACATTGACCAACTGATTGCCGAAGGAAAAGCCTATAAATGCTATTGTACGGCGGAAGAGTTGGAGGCCAACCGCCAAAAATGCATTGAAGAACACCGCCCCCCAAAATACAGCGGCAAATGCCGGGATTTGACCCCCGAACAACAACAAGAATTGGAAGCACAAGGGCGCAAATACGTCATTCGTTTCCGCATGCCGGAAGAAGGCGATGTGGAATGGGACGATATGATTCGCGGTCATGTGAAGTTTGCCAGCAAGGATTTGTATGACTTGGTTATCCAAAAAACCAGCGGTTATCCTACCTATAACTTTGCCGTTGTGGTAGATGACCATTTGATGGGTATGACGCATGTTATCCGCGGAGATGACCATATTTCCAATACGCCGTCCCAAATTCAAATTTATCGTGCCTTGGGGTGGAAAGAGCCTATCTTTGCGCACTTATCCATGATTCACGGCCCCGACGGCAAAAAACTTTCCAAACGCCATGGTGCGACCAACGTAGTGGAGTTTCGCAACATGGGCTATTTGCCCGAAGCTTTGAAAAACTATTTGGCTTTACTCGGGTGGGCTACCAGCGATTCCCAACAGCTTTTTGCCCCCGGTGAATTGGAAGCTAAATTTGATATTTCCGGTTGTCAGCCCAGCCCGGCTGTGATGGACCCGGAAAAGCTCAATTGGATGAATGGCGAATATATCCGCCAAACGCCGCTTTCTGCGTTGACCGATTATGCCTTGCCGTTTATTGAAAAAGCCGGGATTGATATTAGCAGGGTCAGCCGTGAACAATTAGAAGCCATTATCGGTTTAGAACAAGAAAAATATAAACTTTTAACCGAAATTCCGGATTTGATTCGCTTTTTCTTTGAAGCTCCCGTTTTTGAACAGGAAGCCTTGGATAAAGTATTCTCTAAGCCGGAAGCGAAAGCCGTGTTGGAAGGGATTGCCAAAACCTATCAGGATTTGACCGATTTTACGGATACTTCTTTAGAAGCGGCCACCCGCGCTTTTGCCAAAGAAAACGGCTACAAAGCCGGGCAAGTTTTCCACCCGGTGCGCGTGGCGGTCTCCGGCAGAACGCATGGACCTACTTTATTCAAAATGATAGCGTACATGGGTAAAGAAGAAGTAGTGGCCCGTTTACAGGCGGCTTTGCAATATTGTAAATAGAAATGATGAAATATTGTCTCTTTGAGGGTGGCGATGTAGTGGGGCCTTTCTCGGCGCAGGAGTTATTAAAGCGGCCGGGATTCGGCTCGCACAGCCTTGTCTGCCCCGAAGAGTACAGCGACGAAGAACTTTATTGGAAAGAAGCGCACGACTATCCGGAGTTTGGTTTTGCCCCGCAACAAGCCCCGCAAGCGAAAGTGGAGCCTGTGCCGGCTATCCAAACGGAAAAATATTTGAAAGAGATGGACAGCGTCATGGACGAGCTGTCCTCTTTTAATGTATCGGAAAAAAATCCTTTGCCGTCGCAAACCCAACAGAAAGATTTGCAAACGCAAAGAGCGCCGTCGCAAACTTCTGCCGATACCGCCAAAGAAAAGGCACCCGCTCCGCAAAAAGAAGTATTGAGAACGGAACGGAAAATATCTTCGCTTTTGTTGCAGGCGTCCGATGAAATGAAAAAATCTTCCGAAGCGGAGAAAAGCGTCCGGCTTTCGGCGGTTTCCCAACCCGCCGTGCAAAATCCGACACCTGCTGAGCAAGAGCCGCAAGCGGAAACCATGGTGAGCAGTGTGGTGCGCACGATTTCTAAAGTAAATCCTTTAGAAGAATATTTTAACACCATGAAAAGCGGGGATTTGGGCAATATTTTGGGCATTCCCGATGCCAAAGAAAACTCCGATTTAAGCCTTTCGCGCGCAATGCAAGACCAATTTGAAAAGACCGACCCCGGTTTGCCCACCGATCCGGAAGAAGACCCGTTTGATGAATTTATTTCTAAGGTGGAACCGGAACAATTAGACGAAGAGCTTTTTGACCCTACCCCTGCGCAAGCCGATAAAGAAACCGAAGAGCGCCTGTTGCGCGCGTTGCCGGATTTACAAGCGGCGGCGCCGTTAAACATTGTGGGGCAAGGTCCGTCTAAAATAGAAACCCCGGTCACCCAGCCGCCCACATACCGCGAAACTTTGGAAAAAACCGAACCGCCCACTTTGCAAGATATTGTTGTGCCTGAACAAGCCGATGACCCTAACGACAAAACCGTGGAAACCATTTTGGAAGGATCTTTGCGCGTAGATACACAACGCAATGAAATCCCGGAGCCGATTAAAGATGTACCGGCTGACGATGCCAAACCGGTGCCGGTGCATTCTGCCCCGGTGATTACCACGCAAAGAGAAGAAGATGCGAGAAAGCGGGTAGTGCAAAACAGAGCCCCCGGTAAATTGAAATATATTTTCTTGGCGATGGGGGCGGTGGTGTTGTTGGTGGGATTTGTACTTAATTTAGTAAGTGATACAGCCCCGGCCCCAACCGAAGAACCGGCTGTGGAACAAGTGCCTTTACCGCCGGGAACTCTGTCGGCAAAAGAAGTGATTAAAAACGTGCAAGCTGCCGAAGAGAAAAAAGATCCGTTGGAGCGCGCCAAAGAAATTGTGCAAAACCATTCTTTGGGGGCTGAGCGCGGGTCTGTGGCACAATATTTGCAAAAACGTTATCAAAAAGAATTACAAAGCGGCTATGTGGGCGTATGGTCCGCCGAGCCGCTACACCGGGACGTGTATGTCGTCAAATACCGCCTGGCCAAAACGCGTAAAGAGCCTATTGTTTATATCTTTCAGGCAGATACGGCCAAGAATAAATTGACCGGCGCGTTAAATAATATTACACTTGATTTAGTGGGAAAAAGTAGATAGGAGAGGGTTTTATGGCAGAGAATGCACAACAGACAACGACGGAAACGGGCAAATACAAAACCATTATCATGGACGATTTGTTCCAAATCATGAAGAAAAACAATGCTTCTGATATTCACTTAACGGTCGGCGTTCCGCCGGTGTTGCGTGTGCAGGGGCGTTTGTATCAGTTGGGCCAATATGAAGCTTTAACGCCGGAAGTGGCGCAACAATTGATTTACTCTATCATGACCGACGATCAAAAACAACAATTTGAAGAAACGTTAGAATCTGACTTTTCTTTCGGTTTAAAAGAATTGGGCCGTTTGCGTGTAAACGTTTATAAACAAAAAGGGTGTGTCGCGGCGGCTTTGCGCTCCATTCCCAATGAATTTAAAAGTTTTGAACAATTAGGTTTGCCTTCCGTTATTTACAATTTGATGAAATTGGAAAAAGGCCTGGTCTTGGTTACCGGGGCTACCGGGTCTGGTAAATCTACGTCTTTGGCGAGCATGATTAACTATTTAAACATGCACGAAAGCAACCACATCATCACCGTAGAAGACCCTATTGAATTTGTGCACCCGCATAAACGCAGTATCGTTAACCAACGTGAAGTAGGCGCCGATACCCACTCCTTCCAAGCGGCATTGAAACACTTCTTGCGCGAAGACCCGGATATTATTCTGGTGGGCGAGTTGCGCGATATTGAAACCATTGAAGCTTGTTTAACA
The DNA here is from genome assembly GCA_017501565.1 of Elusimicrobiaceae bacterium. Lineage (GTDB taxonomy): Bacteria > Elusimicrobiota > Elusimicrobia > Elusimicrobiales > Elusimicrobiaceae > Avelusimicrobium. The sequence continues at coordinate 56,845 of JAFVWP010000013.1, forward strand.
TTGGCGGAAACGGGTCACTTGGTGTTTGCTACCTTGCACACCAACGATGCTATCCAATCCATCAACCGTATTATTGACGTGTTCCCGGCGAACCAACAACCGCAAGTGCGCACGCAGTTGTCTTTCGTGTTGGAAGCTATTATTTCTCAACAGCTTATTCCCAGCTTAGACGGCAAACGTGTGTTGGCGGCGGAAGTGTTGGTGGCCAACTCTGCCGTGCGTAACTTAATCCGCGATGGTAAAGCCGAACAAATCATGAGTACCATGCAAACCAATGCCGGTATCGGTATGGTAACGATGAACCAAACCTTGGGTGATTTGTATATCCAAAAGAAAATTTCTTTCCAAGAAGCGATTTTGCACACCAGCGATCCTTCCGGTTTGAAAGGATATTTGACCCAAAAAACAGGCCAAACGAACTTCAAATAAGAA
>JAFVWP010000014.1 GCA_017501565.1 Elusimicrobiaceae bacterium
CATCCGCCTTTTAAGCGGGGGGCCGTGAGTTCAAGTCTCACCGGGCGCATAATTAAAATTTTTGCCCTCTTCGTCTATCGGTTAGGACGTCGGATTTTCAATCCGAAAAGAGGAGTTCGATTCTCCTAGAGGGCGCCATTTGAACCCGTTTGCTAAAGCAAGCGGGTTTTTTTACATAAATAGTGTTTATTTGTTACAATATAAGTGTTACTTGCGAACGTTTCGGACGTTAGAAGTGGGCCCTGGTTGATCACTTATAGTAGCGGTAACTTTTTGAACGAAACAGGAAGGAGTTCTGTTTCGTTTTTTTTATGTCAAAATTTGCTTTAGGATAAGAAAATAAATCCCCCGCCAAAAGCGGGGGATTTATTTTAGTTCCAAGTGTTGCGCAGTTTTTTAAGCTCTTTTTTGATGGCCGGTTTTAGAGCCGGGTCTGCGTGGTCTATAAACAGATGTCCGTCTAAATGGTCCATTTCGTGTTGGAAAGCTTTGGCCAATAAGCCGCGGGCACGCACTTTTACTCTTTCGCCGTGTTCGTTAGTAAAACGAATGGTTACATCGGTCGCGCGCGGTACTTCCACCCACAGCCCGGGCAAAGAAAGACAGCCTTCTTCTTCTATGACTTCGCCGTTTTTTTCTACAAACTCCGGGTTAATCAATACAATGCGTTTTAACGGAGCGTCTTTTTGGTCTGATTCGGGGAGCAGAATCAATGCCAAACGCATATCTAAACCGATTTGATTGGCCGCCAAACCTACTCCGTGTACGGCTTGGCAGGTTTCTTCCATATCTTGTAATAAAGCGGGCAACTCAGGCGCGATTTGTTCAAAATCCACCGGTTTTAACTTTTGGCGGAGAATGGGGTCTCCGTATTTTACGATTTTTCTAATGGCCATAAAAGTCCTTAATTTTTTGCTATTTTTTGGGCGGCTTCAGCGGGGGTTTGACACGCCAGCAGCTCTTCTATAAAATCTGTATTGAATTTCTCTGCCAAGGCGGCTAAAATTTGTAAATGTTGCTGAAAGAAAGCCTGGGTGCCCGGAGAGAGAAACAGAAACATTACCTTTATTTGGGCCTTGGGTTTGGATAGGTCTTGTGCGGGGTTTTTAAGAATAGCCATGGCCGCTTTAAAACGGGTTAAATCTTCCAAGCGGGCATGGGGAATGCTTAGCCCGGTGTCCAACGTCGTGCTGAGACTTTCTTCCCGTTTGAGTATCTGGGTGAAGATGTCCATGCAATCCAACCCTTCTTCTCCTTGGCAAACGGCTTGTGAAAGCTGATTGATAATATCGGTTTTAGAAGGGGTCCCCGGTAAGATGAAAATTTGTTCCGGTGGCAAAATACTGCTTAAATTAAAAGTTTGTTTTTCTGACATATACGCTAAAACTCCATATTAGCAAATCTTTTTTTACCCCCGCAAGCCGGGCTGTTGGCGTAAAAGTTTTTTTAAGGCTTTTCGGGCGGGCTTTATTTCGGGAGCTGCTATATTTAAATAGGGGTAGGCTTGCTCATATAAGCCCATTTTAAGGTAGGTAGCTCCCAAGTGATAGGCAATATCTTTGTGGGTTTGGATAAAATCTTCATCAATGCTTTTAAGCAAATCCAAGGCTTTGGCGTATTCGCCTTTTTGATAATACACCCAAGCCAAAGAGTCTATAAAAGAGCGGTCATCGGGGGAAAGGGATAATGCTTTGGTAATGTATTCTTGCGCTTGGTCCAGCCGTACCCCTCGCTCTGCCAATGAAAAGCCCAATAAATTATAAGCGGCGGCATTTTTCGGGTTTTTATCTAATAATAAGAGCAATTGTTCTTCCATTTCCTGATAACGGCCTAAACTTTCCAACGCGTATGCGTAGGCCAACTGCGCATTTTCGTATTGCGGATTCGTGGATAAAATCTTTTTTAGTATATTTTTGGCTTGGCGGTATTTTTTTTGGTCTTGCAACAGCAAGGCATAGAAATAGCCGATTTCTACATTATCATCAAATTTTTTATATGCCTTTTTTAAAGTGCGTAAGGCTTCTTGGGGCAAGTTTAATTTTTGTTGGTAAAACGAAACCTGCAGCCATTTGCCGGGGTCTTGGGGGTAGTCTTCGGTGTCTTGCAGAAAGCCGATAGCGGCGGCATAATCTTTTTCGCGTTCGGCAAACAAAGCCAAGAAATAGCCTGCGGGGATATTGGCGTTGTTTAATTTTTTGGCTTTTATAAAATATTCTTTGGCGCGGGGAAAATCTTTAACAATGATAAAAATAGAGCCCATTTTGCCATACACAATATCATTTTCAAAGCCTGTCTTTTCCAATTCTTCCAATTCATGCAACATGAGAAAAAATTGGGAATGTTTTTCAAAAATATCGGCGCGCGCCAAATAGGCGGGGGCATAGGTGGGGTCTTCGTCTAAGGCTTTTTGAAAATATTGCAAGGCTTGCGGGTATTGTTTTTTGCTTACGTAAATATTGCCTATTTCATAAAAGATAACATGGCTCATGCCGGGGTAGTTGGCGCGGCGCTGTTCCAATTGTTCTACGGCGCGGTCTAAATCCACATACGTCAGTAATAAAATATATTGGTATAAAATCTGTACGTCGTCAGGGTCTAATGCCAAGGCTTTTTCGTAATATTCTTGGGCCTCTTTTAGGTTCCCTTTGCGCCAATGGTAAAAGGCATAAACGGCCCAGTCGCGCGCGTCGTTTTCTCCTTCTTTTATGTAGTCAGCGTATTGTTCGGCTTCTTTTAGGTTGTCTTTTTCAATAGCGCACAGCATCAGGGTACGGCGCAAAAGTTTGCTTCCGGGAGCACGCAAAAAGGCTTTTTTGTAGTATTTGCAGTAGTCGGGGTCATCGGATATTTCGGCAAAGGCGCCTTGTAAAAAGTCTAAATAAAGTTGAGCTTCTTTTTCTCCTTGCGGGCTGAGCGGCAAGGTTTGGGCCGTTAAAAACAGGGGAATAAAAAAGAGTATAAACAGGCATTTTTTCATAAATCTTTTCCCATAATCAGCCCATCGCGTCCCGGGGCGTAAAAATCTTTTCTTTTACCCAATACTTGAAAGCCCGCCTGTGTATATAAGGCAATGGCGGGGGGATTGTCTTGCGCCACTTCCAAAGAAACCTGCTTTACCTGTTTTTCTGCCAACTGCGCTAAAGCATGGTTTAAGAGCGTGCGGGCGATGCCTTGGCGGGTATGGAGCGGACTTACCGCTACATTTAAAATTTCAGCAAAATCACCGACACTGCGCAAGGCCAAAAAACCGGTTATTTCTTCCACGCGGGTATGTATCCAAATTTGGGCATGGGGTTGGGTCAGCTCAGTTTGGAACCCTTTTTCTTTCCACCCTGCCGCGTGGGGCTGTGTCGCTTCCAAAGCGGCCAATTGACGAGCCTGGGCGGGGGTTGCCAACAAAATCATCGGCCCAACTCAAAACGCGCCGGTTTTAAGTACAGCGGCTCTAATGCGTTTTTTTCATAAATTGGGTTTTGGGCCATTTCAATCAAAGTTTGCGGACGTACACGGCAATCGGCCATAGGAGCAATGCGGTAATGCGGCGGCAACAGCGCGGCTAAAGAAGCGCCGTCTTTATCCGTTCCGGCACAATACAGGGGCTCTTGGCGTGCGGCTAATTGGGCCAACAACTCTTCTTTAGACAGCCATTGGGGCCCTTGGCCCGAGCCGTCAAAAAATTGCAGAAAATATTCTTCGCGAAAAGCGTGTAAAATAATGGCTAATACGCCGTTTTCGTGTTGGTTTTTCCAAGTGTAAAACGCGCGGGACTCTTCCGCTTGGCGGTGCAAAATTTCAAATAAAGTAGCACTGCCGACGGCGGTATGATTGAGCTCTTGAAGCATAGAGGCAAAGGTAATAGAAATGCGAATGCCCGTAAAGCGCCCCGGCCCGCGTACAAAGAAAACCTTTTCAATGTCTTTTAAGGTTAAATCGGTTTTGCCCAAAGCACGTTTTAGCAAAGGAATCAAAAATTGCTCTTGCTTAATACCGCTGTGGCGAAAAGAAAAAGTTTTCGTTCCGTTATTGATACAAACCATTAGGGACGAACCGGAACTATCCAGGGCTAATGTAATCGGGTTGGGTGTCATAAAAGTTTCTCCATTAATGCGCGTGAAACGGCCCCTCCGGCCCGCAGGGTAATTTGGCGGTTATCTCCGCCGGTCAACGTAAAGTCCATTTCCAGGCGGTCTTGGGGCATCATTTGGGTAATGGGGTCCGGCCATTCGGCTAAGATGATGGCTTTTTCGTCTTCCAACATTTCTTCAAACCCCAAATTAAATACTTCCGTTTCGCTTAAGCGGAATAAATCAATATGATACAGCGTTTTTTGGCGGTTGTGATAGCGTTTCATCAAACTAAAACTTGCGCTGGTGGGGGAACTTTTAAGCCCCAACGCTTGGGCAATCCCTTTTACAAAAATCGTTTTTCCCGCTCCGATAGGGCCGCGCAAGAAAATAATTTCTCCGCCTTTAAGCGCCGCGGCACAGCGTCGGGCCAAGGCCAAGGTTTCTTGTTCACAAGCGGTGGAAATAGTTTTTTCGTTCATCATTTTATGGTTTTAATACACACTTGCCGTCCGTTAAATTCGGTGCGGTCTTGGTTGTTGGGGTCTAATACGTCTTTTCCGTCCACTACAAAAACATATTTATACTCCCCCGCGGGCAAAGCCAGCGAAATTTCAAAATAGCCGCGCGGATAGGGTTTTAAAAAAATGGGTGTTTTGCCCCAGCCGTTAAAATCGGCTTGCAATTGCACTTCCTGGGCGCGGGTATCGGTTATAAAAAAGTTACGAAAACGTATCGGCAATTCTGTTTTCTCTTTGGGGGGAGTATTAAGCGTTTTTAAATCGTCTTTATCCAAAGTCGGGTTTTGGGCGGCCGCCTGAATAGAGCCGGCGGCATAGTTGTAATAGTCTTCGGCCAAAAAGAAAAAGCCCGTTAATACCACGCAAAGCAACAGCAAAAATAAGACAAATAAAGAGCCGGGTTTTTTATAGTTCATTTCAAATACTCCCGGTCATTAAAATCAGCCCCCAGGGATAAAGCCAACGCGCGGACCGCTTTTGGGTCTGCCGCGGTGTTTTCTACGCAGCTGGCGGTTACTTTTTCAAATCCGCTTTGGGCACAGGAGCCGATAAAATCCAACACACTTTGGTATCCGTTTTCATATCCGGGTGCGGGCCGCAGCAGTTCTTTCCACAAGGTTTCGTTTTCTGCATTTAAGCTGACACTTACCATATCTACCGCTGTTTTTAGTTCTGCCACGATGTCTCTTCGGTTGATTAAATTTCCCAAGCCGTTGGTGTTTAAGCGTATTTTAAATTGCGGGTATTTTGCGTGTTTTTTTAAGGCGCGCCCTACGGCGAGCACAACGTCTAAACGCATGGTCGGCTCTCCAAATCCGCAAAACACCACTTCTTGGGCGGGGGTTTGTAGTTCTTGATATACCGCCGTTAGTATTTCTTCAGCGGTGGGCTCTTGGCCGGCAAGGTCCAAATTGTGCCCGTCAAATTGCATGGCCCATTTGGTTTTGATACAAAATGTGCATAAATTGGGGCAACGATTGGTCAAATTGATGTAAATGCCGTTTTTAAAGCGATAGACAATGGTTCTTTCTGTCATAAAAGCCTCTCTATTCATTATAGCAGTTTAGGAGCTTTGAAAAGAGCCTTTGCGGGGGGGAAGGAAAATTAATAAAATATAGATATGGAAAGGTGGCCGAGTGGTTTAAGGCGTCAGTCTTGAAAACTGATGTAGGGGCAACTCTACCGAGGGTTCGAATCCCTCCCTTTCCGTAAGATTTCAAACCTCCTTTCTAGGAGGTTTGAAAATTTTAGGGAGCCTGGAGCAACGCAAACTGCTTTGCGTTGCGTAGGGAGTCGAAGCTCGCAGTGATGTTTTTGTTTGAGCCGGCCCTGGTTTCCTTTCGGCGAAAGGCAAAAACCACGAGAGCAGGCCCGAGCAAAATTTCCGTCAGGAAATTTATGCAGGGCGAATCCCTCCCTTTCCGTAAGATTTCCTTTCATCAGACAATCCATAAAAACACAACAATAAAATCTTTTTGGGAATGCTTATCTATTAGCAAGTGTTAGTTATAAATTTTCATGAAAGAAGCGGTTTATTTTTTGGATATATTGTTCCGCTCCCAGAATATAGCAAGATAAATGCGTGGCTTGCGGGACCACCCATAATTCTTTGGGGCCTGCTAAGCGCTGGAAGGTTTTTTTTGCCTTGGAAACCGGGGTCAATTTGTCCTTTTCTCCTTGTATCATCAATACCGGGCAGGTGATTTTTTGAGCGGTCTGTTTTAAGGCAAAATTTTCTACTTTTAAGCCCATTTTTCTTTCTTTTCGCAAAACCATCAGCGCCACAAACGGAAAATACGGCACTTTGGCGTGCTTCCACATCCAGCGTTTGGCTACATTTTTAAAAGAGTAATAAGAAGACTCTAATACCAAACATTTGATACCGCCTTTCGTGGCTGTATAATAAGCGGCGGCGGCAGAGCCCATACTGATGCCATATAAGCCTATTTTTTGGGCCAAATTGGGGAAATGTTTTTGTAAGTATTGTATGGCGGCTTGTACGTCTTTACTTTCTTTAATGCCGGCGGTACTGCGCCCGGCGCTTTCGCCCGCTCCGCGGCAATCCAAATACAGCAAATTATAATCTTTTGCCAAAAAATGGGTGCGTTTTAAGACGGCGCCCTTGTTCATACCAAACCCATGCACCAAAACAATGGTTTTAGTCGTGTTCGGGTTTTTGATCAGCCAACCTTCCAGGCGGACATGGTCGGGCGATAAAAAGGATAGAGTTTGCGCGGTTAATCCAAAGTCTGCCGGGGTAATGCTGACCAAGGTGCGTTTGCCTTTGGATACTTTTATCATCCACCCGATAAAAAGCCCCAACAATATAGCGGAAAGAATAATTATTTTCGTCATACAGACCTATTTCATGAAATTTATATTTCTTCTGTCGTTTTGTCTTCTTCCGCGTTGGCTTCGTCGGCGGCGGCTCTGAGCCACAAATCTTCCGGGCGGGCGATTAAGCGCGCATTTTGATACGCATCTTGCAACTCTAAAATCGTTTCCGGAAAGTAGGTTTGGTCCTTAGGCATGGCCGAAAGCACCAATACGGCATCGGGCAAAGATTTTTTTAACAAAAACAAAGGCATTAAGAATTGAATTTCCCGGGTTTGCCAGCGGTATTGTGGGACAATAAATTTGTAATTACGTTTGGCAATATCGGTGGAAATTTCAATGGCTTTTTCAAATAAAGCCTGTAAAGCGAAAGGCTCCATATCTTGTAATTTGGGGTTGTGTTTGAAGAAGCGTTCCTGTCTTTCCTGCAAAATATGGGTTAGTTTGCCGTCGGAGTGAACGTCCACTTCCCACGCGGGATTAAAAAGTAATTCTTCGCGGCTGTTTTTGTAAAAACGGGGCCCGGCCTTTTGTTGTTGGACCCAATCTTTGTAGGTTTGTTTGTCAAAGCCGAATTTGGATAATTGTTTCCACCCGTTGGTAATCACCTCGGCATCGGTATAAACGGAGCCGTATTCCACTTTGGCTACGATATAAATGGGTATTAAAAATGTGCGGTGAAACAAGTTGGTGTCAAATAAAACGTAGTCTTTGTTAGCGGAGTATAAAAGTTGGTTTTTCTCTTGGCACAACCGCCATAAATTATCCAAATAATTGCGCAATATTTTAGAAGATAATCTTTCATTGGGCAGACTCCAGGTTTCTTCTTGGGCGGTTTGGCGCAAAATTTCCAAAAAATCTTCTGCCTTGTAGCGGTTTTTAAATACAAACGGACCGATATAAGAGCCTTGCAAACGGCGCTGCAAAGCTGGCAAAGTTTCAAAACGTTGGAAGGACCATCTTCCGTTCGGGTGAAAATAGGTGGAACAGGGGATATGTTTATACAAAGCATAAACAGGCATGTCTGTTTGCGGATAAGCCCCTAAAGAATAAGCCGGGCATACGACGGAAGTATCAACTGCGGCATATTTTTCGTTTTCCATCGAAACGGCGTGGGTAGTGGCAATGGCTTGGGCGATGGCGTTTTTTTCATCTGGCGTAAAGGGTGTTTCTTTTTGGGCAAATTGTTGTAAAATTTCCCATTCATAAAATTCAAACGCCGGCAATACATTTTCTGCAAACAAAAGCATAATTCCCCCAATGAGCCGTATGCCCCTATTTATAGGGGCACCGGGTTTTACAATCTTCTCACTATGACGGCCGTAACGGCAATTGCACCACCTACCATGGCCCCGATGCCGCCACCTAATGTAGCTCCGATCGGACCTGCGATAGTTCCGCCCAAGGCAGAACCCGCAGTAATGGAAGTGGCCAAAATTTCTCCGCCGATAATGATGTCTTTCATAAGTAATCTCCTTGTGTTTAGATAATTAATGTTCACAAAGAAATTACCTTTATAGTATAGCCTGTTTTGGCCAGCGAATCAAGAAACCTTTTTACTTGATTTGCAAAGCGGCTTCTTTGAGCTTTACATAATCGGTTTTACCGGTACCCATTAACGGAATTTCCGCTACGATCTGTATGGTTTTCGGCACGGCCAATTCGCTGAGTCCTTTGGCTTTAAAGTCAGCTAAAATATCGGCACGGGTGGCCTGTTCATGCGTGGTAAAAAGTATCAGTTGTTCGCCTTTTTTTTCATCGGGAATATTAACCACGGCATGATTTGTATCCGGCCACAAGGCGGCAATTTCGCTTTCTACTGCGGAAAGCGATACCATTTCGCCCGCTATTTTGGCAAAGCGTTTGGCGCGGCCCAAGATGCGCACAAAGCCGTTTTCATCTACGCTTACAATGTCGCCCGTATCATACCACCCTTCTTGCGGGGGTTGCAATACGCCGGGCTGAGTGTCGCGCAAGTAGCCGGCCATGATGTTTTGGCCTTTGACCAAAAGTTTTCCGCCTTCTTCCACCCCTTCCATTTTTTCCAATTGATATTCTATGCCGGGTAAAAAGCGCCCCACACTGCCGCGTTTGAAATACATGGGCGTATTGACGGCTAATACAGGGGCTGTTTCGGTGGCGCCGTATCCTTCCATAATGCGCAAGCCGAACAAGTCATAGTATTTGTGAATGGTTTCTTCTTTCAATTTTTCCGCTCCCACTACGGCTAAACGTACGGAGTAAAAATCGTACGGGTGGGCCATTTTGGCATATCCGTTAAAGAAAGTATCGGTGCCGAAAATAATGGTAGCATTGCGGTCGTACACCAGCTCCGGCACAATGCGGTAATGTAACGGAGACGGATAGAAGAACACCGGCACCCCGCACAAAAGCGGCAAGAGGGTGCCCACGGTTAAGCCGAAAGAGTGAAAAATAGGCATCGCATTAAACACTTTGTCTTTTAAGCCAAAGTCTAAAATGCTTTGCAACTGCAAGCGGTTGGCTTGAATGTTTTGGTGGCTCAGCACGACCCCTTTGGGAGTTCCTTCACTGCCGGATGTGAAAAGCACCACCGCGGGATCTTGCGGGTTGGCTTTGCCGCGTACTAATTTATAATAACGGCGCGGAAAGAAAGACGCCGCCCAGGCCACTATTTTATCGCAAGTGCCGATGCTTTGTTTTATATCTTCCAAATAGACTAACTCCAATCCTGCTTGGGATAAGGCATCTGCTGTTTCTTGCAATCCGGCCTGTTTGATAAACATTTTGGACGTGTATATTTTGCGGATATTAGCCGCTTTGCAACAGGCCAACATATTTTTAACGCCGGTAGAAAAGTTCAACATACAAGGCGTAATATTAAACGCACGCATACCAAAGAAGGTAATGACCCCGGCACAAGACGTAGGCAACATAAATCCTGCAAAATCACCGGGTTTGTTTTGTCGGGCAATTTTTTTGCCCAATGCAAAAGTAGCGGTCAAGAAAGCGCCGAAGGTAAGCGGTTTTCGGTTGATGTCATCTATGATTTTTTTGTCTCTGCCTACCAATTTTACCGCATCAATCAAGGAGTCAAACAAGGTTTCTTGCGTGTTGCCGGCCTTGAATTTCATATCTACCATAATGTCATATAAACCTCTGGCGGCTGCCAAGCGGCGCTCTTTGCCCCTGACCGATTCATCAATGTTTAATGTAACAGGGGGGAGAATGGTCAGGCTGATTTTGCTTTGGGGCCGCGTTTTGAGCTGGGTGCCGAAACGGGAAAACAGGGAATATTGGCTCCCTTCCAAACAAATAGGCAAGATTTGGGCTTGGCTTTTGTCTGCAATCATTGCCGGACCCGGGTAGATTTTCATCAGTCCGCCCGTCGTGGTAATGCGCCCTTCGGGGAAGATGACCACGCGGTGGCCTTTTTTCACTTCGTCAATAATGGATTTTACCGCCATAGGGTTAGTAGGGTCTATGGGGAAATATTTGACAAAATGCAGAAACGGCTTGACCCACCATTTTTGGCTGACATAGGTGTCTATGGCAAAATATAAGTTGCCGGGGATATATACAAAAAGCAAGACCGCATCTAAAAAGGAAGTATGGTTCGCAACAATGACCGCATTTCCTTGCAACTCTTTGAAATGTTGCAATCCGGTTACTTTCACGCCGTAAATTGCATTCAGGACGCGTTTTGCTACCATGCGCACAATATGATGCGGCAACAACCCGCAAATATAGACAGCCGCCAAAAAGTTCGCCGCGGCGATAACGCCAAAAACGCCCGGGATAGTAAACTTTAAGGCTAAAAGTCCGGCACAGGCACCGCTGCCGATTACCATAAACAGGGAGTTGATGATATTGTTGGCGGCGATAACGCGGGAGCGGGTTTTGTCGGAAGATAAAAATTGCAACATGGCATTGAGCGGCACTACATATAAACCGCCGCAGACGGCAAAGCCCAATAAATCCAGCGTAATGCGTTTGCCGGCAAAACTGCTTAAAAAGACTTTATAGTCTATGGCTTGCACCGGGGCCGTATAGCCGGCCGTTGCCCAAGCTAAATCAGCTAAGAAAATGGTCATCAGCAACGCACTGATAGGCACGTATTTGCTGGTAATTTCGCCTTTGACCAAAAATTGGCAAATCAAAGAGCCTAACCCGATACCGCAGGAGAATAAAGTTAATAAAAAGGTAAACAAGGCCGGCGTGCCGTTCAATACATCAGCCGCCAAAGAGGGCATTTGGGCAATCAGGGCCGTACCCAACATCCAAAACCAAGAAATACCCAAAATACAAAGGAAAATATCGTGGCTTTGTTTGGCAAAAGAAATATTTTTCCACGTACTGCGCAAGAAATTTTTGTCTATTTTTAATTTAGCATTCGCCGGCTTTTGCGCGGGAATAAACAAGCTGGTTATCAAGCCTGCCACCGCCACAATCAAAATAATACCGGGCAGAAAAGTTTCGTTTAAGCTAATGATAATTCCGCCAAAAATGGTACCTTGCAAAATAGAGCCGTAGGTGCCGGCTTCAATAATGCCGTTGCCGGATATGAGTTGCTGTTTCTTCAAAATATCGGGCAAGATACTATATTTGACCGGACCGAAAAAGGCCGATTGCGTGCCCATTAAGAACAGGACGAATAATAATAAAGGGATATTGGTGGTCAAAAAGCCAAACCCCGCCAACAATGCAATTACTACTTCCAATGTTTTGGTTGCTTTGATAAGCAAGTCTTTGCGCAGTTTATCGGCAAGTTCCCCCGCTTGCGCGGAAAACAAAAAGAAAGGAAGCATAAATAAGGCTACGGCAGAAGCAACGATGATGGATTTGGATTCGTTACTGATGGTGGTTACTTTATAGGTGATAAAAGTAGCCATGGCCGTACGGAAAAAATTGTCATTAAATGCGCCTAAATATTGGGTGCAAAACAAGGCCAAAAAAGCCCGGTTAAAAAATGTTTTAAGCAAAGCAATCATTATTTATTCTTCTGTTGTAAATTAAAAAACCATTTATCCAAAATTTGTGCCATTGCCGCTTGCTCTTGGGCCGGTATGCAAGCCGTCAAAGAGCGAAGCAACGCATCATAACCGGGCCAAATGCTGTCTATGAGTTTTTGGCCCTGTTCGGTGATGCAAATGATATTGGCGCGGCGGTTTTGCGGGTTGGTTTTGCGGGTTAACCAACCGGCTTGTACGGATTTTTCCACCAGCTTGGTAATATTGCTGGCAGAAGCAATCAGCCTTTTGGATAAATCCACCTGGCTCAAGCCTTGTCCGTTATTTTGGTAGGCCGCCAACATCAGCAAATTAAACTGCACCGCACAAAGATTTTGCGCAGCCAAATATTTTTCTACCCGCGCTTGCAATGTGTTATATACCAAAGCCAATACGTAGGTGATGTTTTCGTAGGAGCGCCCTTTGGACGGATCTATGCCGTAGGGGCGCAAGTCTTGTTTTAATATTTCCATATAAATAGTTTACTAGTAAACAATTAAATTGTCAAGTCCCATAAAAAACCCCGCCGTTTGGCGGGGGGGTGGGGGAAGTAAAGAGAGAATACTTCCCTTGACTATGAGAGAGTAAACAGACCCTTTCCTTTATTGTATGCCATAGAAACGACAACGTGTGGTCGTTGTAAAAACGGCGTATTATAAAAAATGTTTGCTATAATACACAGGACGGATTTTTATAGAAAGAGGTTTTTATGGAAATACTCAACAAAGCCGACATCGGCGTTTTTGGCGGTTCCGGATTTTATAGTTTTTTAAAAGATGTGGAAGAAGTAAAAATAGATACGCCGTACGGCCCCACCAGCGACAGCGTATTTATCAGTCAAATCGGCCCGCATAAAGTGGCCTTTATGCCGCGTCATGGCAGAAAGCACAGCATTCCGCCCCATTTGGTCAATTACCGGGCCAATGTGTGGGCGATGAAACATTTGGGGTGCAAAAGAGTTATTTCCCCCTGTGCGGCCGGCAGTTTACAAAAAAATATTGAGCCGGGGCATTTTGTATTGGCGGACCAATTTGTAGATTGGACCGACGGCCGAAAAAATACCTTTTTTGAAGGCCCCCACGTGCAACACCCTTCCCCGGTGGATACCTATTGCCCGCAGTTGCGTGCCTTGGCGGGAAACATTGCCAAAGAGCTGAATATTCCCATTCACCAAAGCGGCACGATCGTAATTATCAACGGCCCGCGTTTTTCTACTTTAGCGGAATCTAAATTTTTTACCCAACAAGGTTGGAACGTGGTGGGTATGACTGCCTTTCCGGAGAATTATTTGGTAAAAGAGCTGAATATGTGCCCGTTGAATATTTCTTTGATTACCGATTATGATGCCGGTTTGGTGGCGGGTATGCCTCCTGTATCGCATGAAGAAGTATTAAAAGTGTTTAACGGAAATATTGATAAACTTAAAAAATTGCTTTTCCAGATGATAGAGCAAATCCCGACGGAGCAAACGGCTTGTTCTTGCGGTCAATCTACGCAGTTGGATTTCTAAAAAAACCCCGCTTAAAGCGGGGTTTTTATTTACTTGCTGCAATAGTGGGAAAAATTGCTGTAATTGACGAATTTCTCCTCGTAGGCTACAAAGGCTTCCTGTAAGATTTGCACAGCGGTTTTTTTATCAAAAATCTTTTCTACCACCACGCTTTTATTTTCCAGCTTTTTGTAGTCTTCAAAAAAGCTCATTGTCTCTGCCAAAAGATGTTCCGGCAATTCTGAAATTTCGGTATAATGGCTGACGTTGGGGTCCCCCTGTGCCACGGCGATGATTTTGTCATCAGCTTCTCCGTTATCCAACATGCGCATTACGCCGATGATTCGCGCCGGTACAATGCACAAGGGCACCATGGCCGTTTGGGATAAAATTAAAATATCCAACGGGTCTTTGTCTTCTCCGTATGTACGCGGGATAAAGCCGTAGTTGGCCGGGTAATAAACGGAAGAGTATAGCACGCGGTCCAAACGCAACAGGCCGCTTTCTTTATCTAATTCATATTTGGCCCGCGTTCCTTTCGGGATTTCAATAATTCCGTTTACAACATCGGGCAAAGTTTCTTTATTACCGGGGGAAACGTGGTGCCACGGATTAAAATTAGTATACATCAGTTGCCTCTCTTAAAAAGTTTATTTACTATTGTAGCAGTTCTGGTATGAAAGTTGCTACAATAACCTTATGAAAAAATTAATTTTATCTGTTTTGTTTTTCTTTTTCGCCATAGGGCTTTGGGCTGATGAGCGCATTTTAGATTTTTCCGCCAAGGCGGTCGTGCAACGGGACGGACTCGTACGGATAACCGAATATATTACTATCAATGTAGAACATCAAAAAATCCGTCGGGGTATTTACCGCACGATTCCGCTTCGGTTTTACCAGAAAATGAAAGTGTATGACGTGGCATTTGACGGACAGGAACACCCATACAAGATAGAAAAAAAGTCCGGCAATTACCGCATTGATTTCGGCGATAATAACTATATTCCGCGCGGAGAACACACCTATACGTTTGTATATACATTGGAAAATGTGTTGGGCAGTTTTTCGCAGTATGATGAGATTTATTGGAACGTAACCGGTACCGATTGGGATTTTCCGATAGATTCTGCCGTGGCGGAAGTGATCTTGCCGCGGGGGACGCCCGTTTTGGAAGATAAAGTATCTTTTTATACAGGCAGAGCCGGCTCCAAAGAAGCCCATGCGGATAGAGAAGGTTTGTTGTTTTGGAATACTCGTCCTTTGCACCGCCGCGAAGGGCTAACGATTGCCATTCCTTTTGAAAAAGGCCATGTAGACGTGGGAATCGTGGTTGGTTTGCTTTCTTTGTTCTATCGGTATCAAATTGCTTTGGCCTGGGTATTGTTTGCTTTAACCTGTTGGTATTGCTATTGGGCTTGGAAACGCGTGGGTAAAGACCCCGCTTCCCGCGTGATACGCCGTTTTGATCCGCCGCAAGGGGTATCGCCCGCCATGGCCATATATCTGTGCAATATGGGTCCCGACAAAAAGCTTTTGCCGGTGACATTGCTTTCCTTAACGATGAAGGGCGTTTTGGAAATGACGCAAACAGACCGAGATGGAAAACTTTTCGGGCTGGGCTTTGACGGCGGCGAAAAATGGGTGCTTTCTAAAAAAGTAAATGCCGTGCCGTCTTCTGATCTGAGCGAAGAAGAACATAATTTGTTGGCATTGTTGCCGTCAGTAAAAGTGCTTGACGGAAAATATGATGAACAAGTCAAAGAGTGGGGAGAGCTTTTAAAAGAAAGCTTGCACTTACAATGCGGACATGAGTATTTTTCGCGAAACATAAAATGGACCTTACCGGTTTTTGGAGTGATGGTTTTGTTGCTTATCTGTTTGCTGGGTAGTGTGGACGGACTTGCTATTGGAGTGTTTTTTTATGCTTTTGTTGGTTGCTTCATGGACTTTAAGAACAATCCTGTCAAAACCATTGCAGGCTTAATGGTGCTGGGGATTATGCTTTGTATGGTGTTTGCTCCTCACATTATGAACAATATTCCCTGTATGTTGGTGTTGGGGGCCTTTGTTCTCTTGCTTATTTTCTTTACCATAGTGATTCGGGCTTACACCCCCAAAGGGCGTGCGGTCATGAATGAGATTGAAGGATTTAAGCAATATTTAAGCGTAGCCGAAAGCCGCCGTGTTTTAGCTTCCAATCCGTTGGATCCCCAAAAGATTTTCTGTGATTATCTGCCCTATGCGTTTGCTCTTGGGGTGGAAAATGAGTGGATGACGTCCTTTGACGATGTGTTATCCGAAGAGAAAAAGAGATGGGTGGGGAATAGAGGTTTTGTCGGAAATCTTTCTTTCCCGGCAATGATGAGCAGCATCAACAATTCTTGTAATGTTGCTTCTACTTCCCGCTCCAACTCAGGCTCCGGCGGGGGTGGTTTTTCCGGCGGCGGATTCGGCGGTGGCGGTGGCGGCGGACGATAAAGCAACATTTTAGTTTAGGAGAAAACAATGGCACATATCAGACACGGCAAAAAAGGTTTGGAGTTAGACATTACGCCTATTTCCCGTTGGAGTGAAGGGGAAGCGGAAAGCGTTTTTGTAGAATACGAAATTGGGCTTTATTATAAAGATGCCCCTTTATTTGCAGATGATTTTGCCGAAAAAATCGTTGCGTTAAAAGATGACCAGGCGGATTATCTTTCTACTTTTATTTTGAATGTTTTGTCCAGCGGGGAAGCGGGCAATTGGATTATGTTAGAGCCGAAGGTATCTGTTTTTATGGCGCCGGCCAATCCGCTTTCTTGTGCTTGTCGCGGGGAATTGCCCGGGCAAACACTCTTTTTTATGGAAATAAAATTGGACCAAAATATTTTGGAAGAAAAACCTTTTACGGAGTACTCCGATACCGGATTGGTGTTGCGTTTGCAAGCCAGCCGTGAACAATGGGGCGAATTTGCCCGCCAATTAGAAGTGGAAGAAACGGATTTTGAAGATTAATCCACCCGATAAAAACCCCGCCTTAGCGGGGTTTTATTTTTCATCATCAAAGCCTTTCGGGTCCGGGATTAAATGCTTGGACATTTGCTTTAAGGTTTTTAAGAAAATCCCTTTTTGGGTGGCTCGTTGCGCCTTATGGGGTTTGCTGTAATCCACGTTTGAAATGGTGGTTTCTTTGTGTTTATCAAAAGAAATGCGCTGACTGCCGTACACACTCTGCCGCCCGCTCATCAAAAAGCTGATAACGCATGTTACTGCCGCATACGGCGCAATTTCGGCGCCGAAAAGCTCAATGGCCATAATGCTGGCAGAAAGCGGCGTATTGGCCGCCCCGGCCAACACAGAAACCAAGCCCAAAGCCGCTAAAGTGGCCGGGTCTACTCCTAAAAAGTCTGCCAACATCGCCCCCGCTTGCGCGCCCACAAAGAAAATAGGCGTTACGATACCGCCCACGCCCCCGGCGGCAAAAGTAACGGCAGTGGTAAAAGATTTAATCAAAAAACCAAATGGGGAGTGTAATTCTCCACCGCCCAATACGCCGTTAAAGCCGTCTAATCCCAAGCCCAAATACAGCGGGGAACACCAAATCCCCACCGCCACCAAAATAGCCCCGCCGATAAAACTTCTCCAAAAAGGCGAAGTGCGAAAAGCAATATAGCGGAAGATGACTTTGACAAATTTTTGGATTTCGGTAAACAAAATAGACACCAGGCCGAAAAAGAGCCCCGCTACTACCATTTTTAAGAAGAATTTTTCGGCAAAGACCGGAGCAAAATTCATGGGGTGATACAGGTAGTCTACCCCTAAATAAGTGGTTACCTGAAAGGCGGTAATCCCGGCGATAAACGCCGGAAACATCACTTCATAAAAAATATGTCCTACCCATAACACTTCCAACCCGAACAACGCCCCGGATATGGGCACCCCAAACACCCCGGCAAAGCCCGCACTGACGCCGCAAATCATCATTTTGCGTTGATCTTCCAAATTCATGCGGAAAAATTTTCCGAAAAAGGAGCCTACCCCCGCTCCGGCATCGGCACACGGGGCTTCTTTACCGGCAGAACCGCCGATGGTCATGGTAAAAATGGACAAAGCCAACGCCTTGACGGCAGATAAAAAGTCTATGGGGCGGTGAGAATTGATTTTTTCAATGACGGCATCGGTGGAAAAATCTTGGGATTTCGGCGCCGCTTTATGCGCCAAAAGCCACACCACATACAGCGAAAAAGGCAAGCTTACATAAAAAAGCGGAAATTGGTTCCGCCAGGCAATAGCGCCGTCTAAAGCTTTGAGAAACAGAGCGTCCACCACCCCTACCATTGCTCCGATAAAGGTGGCTAAGAAAAACCATTTAATGATGCTCCAAAAGCTGCTTTCTCTGGCTTTAAACATATTTATATTTTACTAAAAAGGCTCCCGGGCGCACTTGTTTTTTTGCACTATATATTGCGCGCGTTCGTAAAGAGCTTAGAAATGCTATACTATATAAAACAGGGCTTTGAAAGCCCGGTTTTGTTGTGCATTGTAAGGAGTTTTAGAATATGGAATTTTTGATTTCTTCCGTAATTACATTGTGTTTGGTGATGGACCCTTTCGGAAATATTCCTTTGTTTATTTCCGCGTTGAAAAAAGTAGCACCGGAACGCCGCAAAATTGTGCTCATTCGTGAGTTGGGCATTGCTTTGGCAATTATGGTGGCATTTTTGTTTTTGGGGGAATGGTTCTTAAAAGCATTCGGCATTCAATCGTTCTCCATGAATATTGCCGGCGGTATTATTCTGTTTATTATTTCTGTGAAATTGGTGTTTGGCGGCGACGAAGAAACCAAGTCCGACCCGAAAGAAGAAGAGCCTTTTATCGTGCCTTTGGCTATCCCGTTGGTGGCGGGGTCGGCGGCTTTGTCTATGGTAATGATTATGTCTGCCCAACAGCCCAATAAAGCGCTCACCTTAACGGCTGTTATTACGGCCTCTATTATCAATTTTGCCGTATTGATGCTTTCTTTCCCTATTAGCAATTTGTTGGGCAAACGCGGTTTGACCGCTATTGAACGTTTGATGGGTATGATGTTGGTGTTGATGTCTGTCAATATGGTAATGGGTGGGATTTCTGCCTTTGTAAAGGGGGGAATGTAAGTATGAAGAAGCTGTGTTTATCTTTATTAGGTGCATTGCTATTTGTACCGGCTTGGGCGCAAGAAAAAGTGGATTTTGCTATTTTTGTCAGCCCTACCTGCGTGCATTGTAAAAATTTTGAAAACGAGTATCTGCCCGTTTTGCAAGAACAATACAAAGATTCCGTCAATTTTATTATTTACGATGTTTCCAAAGAAAATAATAATCTGCTTTTGCGCGATACTGCCAAAATCTACGATAAACCGGCCGCTTTCCCTACTGCGATCGTAGGCGATACGTATATGGTGGGATACCCGCATGAAATCAAAACCTATGCCGAAAGCGGTATTGAGAAAGCCAAAATATTAAATCAAAAAACCATCTTAGCTACCAAGACCGAAGATACCCAAACCGCCTTCTCCAAAATTACGTTTTGGGCCATTATCGGGGCCGGGTTGGTGGACGGCGTAAATCCGTGCGCTTTTGCTGTTATTGTATTCTTTATATCTTTCTTAAGTGTTTATAAATACACCCGCCGAGAGATATTGGTGGTCGGCTCGGCCTATTGTGCGGCAGTCTTTGTGGCGTATGTGTTAATCGGGCTTGGTTTGTTTCAATTTTTATATGCTATGCGCGGTTTCTATTGGGTAATTAAGGGTTTTTATGTGGTGTCTGCGCTGTTGTGTTTGGGCTTTTTTGTATTGAGTTTGTACGATTTTATCATCTACCAAAAGACCAAAAAGTCGGAAAAAATGCTGTTGCAACTTTCCCAAAACCAAAAAGTGCGCATTCATAAAATTATGGGCTTTTTCTTGCGTAATAAACAAGAGAGCCTGTGGCGGCTTTTATTGGCGGCTTTGGCGGTAGGGTTTATTGTTTCCTTGTTGGAAGCGGTCTGTACCGGGCAGGTGTATGTGCCGACGGTGGTGCTGATTATGCAAGACCCGGCCTTCCGCATGAAAGCGATTCTTTTCTTATTGCTATACAATTTGATGTTTGTGGTGCCTTTGATAGCCGTATTTGTATTGGCCTTGGCCGGTTGTGAGTCTAAAAAATTCAACGATTGGCTGAAAAAACATTTAGGCTTAACCAAAATTTTATTGTGTTTGGTTTTCCTGGCCTTGTTCGTTTTACTGCTGGGCAATATTTAACCCAAATAAAAACCCGCTCTTTAAGAGCGGGTTTTTTGTGCGGGATTTATTAATCTTGATAATAAATATCTTCTTTTGTTTTTTGGACTACTTCTTCGCCTAATAGTGCGCGCAAAATAGCAAAGGCAAACTCCAAGGTGGCCGCGGCACTTTTAGCTGTAATAATTTTGCCGTCCGTAACGGCATAATCCGTGTGAAACGTACCGCCAAAATCTTCATTCATATCCGTATAACAAGTGTAATTTTTTCCTTTTAAAAATCCGGCGCGGCCTAAAATGGTCGGGCTGGCACAAATGGCGCACAGATAGCGCCCGCTTTGATGAAATGCTTTCAATAAGTCTTGCAGATTTTGGTTGGCTTCTAATTCTTGCCATTGGGGTCCGCCCGGCAAAATAACGGCTTGGTAGCCGTCGTCTTGAAAATCGGCAAAGTCTTTTAATTCAGCGCAGGTAAGGCCAAAACGGCCGGTAGCTTGCGCTCCGCGCAAGCTGTAAACGTCCACCGATAATCCGCCGCGGCGTAACAAAGCATAAGTACCTACGGCTTCCATTTCTTCAAATCCGTTCGTTACAATCATACATACTTTCATACTATTTTCCCCTGATATGAGTTTTATAGCAGACCACCGCTCCAGCCGCCACCGGGTAAACGCACAACACAAAGACTTTGAGTACGATTAACCCAAAAGCAGATAAATGCGGAGCCATATAATAAACGATACCCGCGCTGGTCAGTGCCAAAGCGCCGAGTAAAGCAAGTTTGCCGTATTGGTAAGCGATGGGATAGACTTTTTGGGTGAAAATAAACAATGCACAGGCCATAACAAAATAGCTCAAAGCCACCGCCCAACCCGCGCCGGCAATTCCCAAATGGGGGACCAATAATAAGTTGGTTGTAATGCTGGTAACGGCGCCCAATAAAGTAATCCACATCAGCACCGATGTCTTTTTAGTCAGCACCGGGCCTACCATAAAATTGATGTATAATCCGTAAAAAAAGTAGCCTAATAATACCATGGGAATAATATGCAACCCACCCCAATATTGCGGAGCAATCAGGTGAAAAGTGCCAAAAATATTGCTTTGAATCAATGCGGGCATTAAGAAGATAAGCCCCAATAATACCCACGATGAAAACGCAGTAAAAAAGCTAAGTACAAGCGCAAATGTTTCTTTGGCATTTTGATCTTTGGCGTGATTGAGAAAAAAGGGCCGCCACGCCTGGTCAAACATAGAAACAATCAGCATCATAAAAACGCCGATTTTAAAATTGGCCTGATAAATTCCTACTTCGCTCAGGCCCACTAATTTGACCAAAATCGGTTTGTCTATTACGCTTACCAAAAGGCTGGCTAATCCGGCCGGAACAAAGGGCCAGGCAAAACGAATCATCTGTTTTTGAAGGGAAAGATTTAGGCGAATATTTTTTTGTTTAAGCTCTTGCCAAAATACCGGCGTTAAAAGGAGTAAAGAAGCCAAAGAAGCAAAAATGTTGGCCCAAAAAATGGATTCCACGCCTTTTTTGCAGAATGCGATAAATATTACGTTAAAAAGCACATTGACCGCAATGGAAGCCGTTCTTACCCCGGCAAAATACCATGCACGGTGTTGCAAACGCAATTTGGTAAAAGCCAACATATTGACCATATCTAAAAACAGAATAAAGACGGCAAGCTGTATCAGGCGGGCATTATTGGCGCCTATTCCCACCCATTGCGCCAAGGGCTGGGCACAGAAAAACATAATGGTACCTAACAGAATACCATGGACGAATAAACTATAAAAACAATGCTGGAATACTTCGTTTTTGTTTTCTGCTTCGCTGGCAAAACGCAAATAACTCTGGTCCATGCCAAAGAGAAAAATTACGTTTAACAGCGCAATCAGCGCAAACGTTGTGGCGGCTAGCCCATAATCGGCCGTGGCTAAATAATACGTATAAAACGGCACCAAACAAAAGTTCAGTAACCGCGCCACCACCGTGGAAGTGCCGTAAACCAGGGTTTCTTTTCCTAAACGTAAAATATCTCTAGACATACATAAAATGCCCCGCAAGCGTTAGCCCGCGGGGCCTGTGATGTTAAATTTTAGGCAAAACCGCTTCCAATAAGGATTTGAATTTTCCTTCAATTTTTTTGCTTTCGCTGATGGTTTGTTCATGTGAAAGCGGAGTTTTGGAAATGCCGCAACCAAAGTTAGTTACCCAGGCAAAACCTAAAACAGCTATCCCGCATTGGCGCGCAACCAATACTTCCGGCACTACGCTCATACCCACCACGCTGGCACCTAATTTCTTAAAAGCGCGGATTTCGGCCGGGGTTTCAAAGTTCGGGCCCGTTACGGCCAGATAACAGCCTTCTTTGGCTTTGATTTTTAATTTTTTCGCGGTGTCCATAGCCATTTTGCGCATTTTTTTGTCATAGGCTTCGGACAAGTCAAAAAACATGGGGCCAAAGGCTTTGTCATGATTGCCGATTAAAGGATTGTTGGCCATAAAATTGATGTGGTCATTGAGTACACAAACAGATCCGGGCGGAAGTTGTAAATCCAAAGAGCCTACTGCGGCGGAAACAATGAGTTTTTCTACCCCTAATAAGAACATAGTGCGTATGGAAATGGCCAGGTCTTTCATGGGGTGTCCTTCGTAGTAGTGGAAGCGGCCTTGCATGACCATCAGTTTTTTGCCCTTATAAGTACCAAAAATCAAATTGCCTGTATGGCCCGGTACGCCGCTTTGTAAAAATCCGGGAATATCTGCATAAGAGAGCGTAATTTTATTTTCAAGCGGGGGAATGGCTCCGGCCAAACCAGACCCGGTAATAAATGCGATTTCCGGTTTGAAATTTTTTGTTTTTTTATGAATAAATGCGACGGCTTTTTTGACTTTCTGTAATTGGGTCATACTGCCTCCGTTTTATAAATTGCCGCGTGGGGGGAAAAACGCATTGGGTAAATGGGTCATTTCTCCGTTCAGCAGGCATATAGTATCAAATCTTATACTATCAAATTTGGGCGCGTTTTCCTTGATATAACAAAGGGCGGTGGCGCTGATTTTATTTTGTTTACTTTTGGTAATCGCTGCCAAAGGGCCGCCGAATGCGGAAGATGTGCGGCTTTTTACTTCGGCAAAGACCAGCGTTTTTCCGTCCAGGGCAATGATGTCAATTTCTCCGCAGTTTTTGCGGTAATTGCGCGCTAAAATTTTATACCCTTTCTGCTGTAAATAATTTGCCGCCAAGGTTTCTGCTTGGGCTCCGTGCGTATTGTCAATCATGGAAAAAGGGTCGGTTTATAAAAATCCCGTATAGGGGCAAATGTTTTGCGGTGCTCTTTACAAGGGCCTAATTCTTTTACCGCCGCGATGTGTTTGGGAGTTCCGTAGCCCTTGTGGGCGGCAAAGCCGTAGCCGGGGTAAAGTTTGTCAATAACGTCCATATAGCGGTCTCTGAGCACCTTGGCCACAATGCTGGCCGCGGCGATGTTTAGGGATTTGGCATCTCCGTCCACTACCGCTTCTTGGCGTATGGGAAAGCCCGCAATGGTGTGGTTGCCGTCCACTAAGGCGACGGCTCCGTGTAAATTATGAAATTTAACTGCCGCGCGGCGCATGGCCAAAAAAGTGGCCTGTAAGATGTTGTAGCGGTCAATTTCCGCGGCCGAAGCAAAGCCTACGCCATATAAAATGCCTAATTTCTGGATACGTTCAAATATTTTTTCACGTTTTTGGGCGGTTAGTTTTTTGCTGTCGTTGACGTCTTCAAAATCGCCATACATATTAGAGCTGATAAAGCATGCACACGCCACCACCGGCCCGGCCAATGGGCCGCGTCCTGCTTCGTCTATGCCGAAAAGAGTCGGGGTTTCTAAGCGAAGGGCGGCTTTTTTATCAAAATCTTGCAGAGATGTTTTCACGAGTAAGCTCCTTTGCTCTATTGTAGCAATTTCCCTTTAAAAAGAAAATAAAAAACCCGCGTTTTTATCCGCGGGTTTTGGTAAATCGATTCTTTTATTTTTCTACCTTGATGCCTTTGAACGCTCTATACAATACGGCCAACAGCCCGAAAAGAACGTAAGACGTCATGACGATAAAGATAATATCGTGCAGAAAGCGAACCAATAAAACAATCAGCACCACCCCTAAAAGCAAGTTCCAAATGCTTTTCTTTTTATTTTCCCTTTTGGCTTTAAAAGCGGCATAAGGAATGGTGGATACCATCAACAAAGCCATAATAATCATAGCAATAGCGACTAAATTGTAGATATAAGGCAAAAGAACCGGCATTATTTTTAAATTGTTTCCGCCGTCTTGCATAATGCTGTAAGAAATAGCAAAAGAAGCCAAAATAGCAGCCGGTGCAGGAACGGGAAGTCCGGAAAAATACTTTTTAGAGCCTTTTCCGGCATGAGCCATGGTGTTGAATTTGGCTAAGCGCAATACGCCAAAACAAGTATATACACAGGCAATCGGCGCGCCCCACAGCGGGTAATTGTGCAGCACCATAAAATACATCAGCATGGCAGGGGCCGTGCAGAAAGAAACGGCATCAGCCAAAGAATCCATCTCCACGCCAAAATCACTTTCCGTGCCGAACATGCGGGCCACGCGTCCGTCAACGGCATCAAAGGCGGCGGCAAGCAAAATCAGCCCGCCGGCTTTTAAAAAATGTCCTTGGCTTGCGGCTAAAATAGAAAAGAACCCACAAGCCAAATTTCCTAATGTAAACAAAGAAGGAGCAGCCACCGCGCCGGTGTGCTTAATTTTTTCCACCGCTTTAGGGGTGTGTTTTTCTGAAGACATAGTTTATTTCCACAAGGCCAAAATGGTGTTTCCACCTTCTACTTTTTGGCCTTCTTTGACGATGACGCGTACGGCGTCTTTAGGCAGGTATACAGCCACTTGGCTGCCGAAGCGGATTAAACCAATCAAATCACCGGTCTTTACTTCTTGGCCGGGTTTAACCCAACATTCAATGCGCCGCGCAATAGCCCCGGTTATTTGTTCCACGTGGGCAAAGCGGTCGCTGTCTTTGCGGTAAATTTGAATCAAATTGCGTTCGTTTTTAGAAGAGGCATCGGGATTGTTGGCGAACAAGAACAATCCTTTATGATAAAAAATTTCGCCGATTTTTCCGCTGATGGTGGCGCGTTGGACGTGCACATCAAAAACAGACAAGAAAATGCGGATCACTACGGAGTTCGGGTCGTCTTCGGTTTTAATGCTTAAAATGGTTCCGTTGGCCGGACAAGCAATTTCGTCATCGGCAAAAGTAGCGGTAATTTTAGGAATGCGGAAAAAGAAAGCGCAAAAACAAGCAACCAATAAAAACAGGCCGCCGACAAGCCGGAAGCCCATTAATAAAAAGATAACCGCAATTAAGAGTGCAACGGAAAAAAAACGCAGTCCGGTAGAGTGGACCGTGAAAATCCAACCAAAGGCCTTGCTGAATGTTCTTTGCAAATCTTCTAACATTTTACCCTCTGCCGGGTCGGCCCGGTCTTAAAAATTAGAGTGGGCAGGGGGGGACTCGAACCCCCACGGCCTTGCGGCCAACAGATTTTAAGTCTGTCGCGTCTACCAATTCCGCCACCAGCCCATCTGTTAGATATTGTAACAAAAAAAGAGCGCGAATACAATTATTTTAACGCAAAGATAATTTTAATGAATTGTAAAACTTTTGGCAAAAGAGCGTTTTTACGCCGACAGATTTTAAGCGGTTTTGTAAATCTTTATCCGAAGTAACGGCAATGACGCGTTGCCCGGTTTGTTTTAAATAGTCGGCTTCCTGGTATATATAATCGTCGGCGGTGTCTTGTTCGGAAAAGATGATATGCACCCCCGCGCGGTACAAAGGCCCCACCGGGCGATAGGCGCCGTCAAACACAACGCGGTATTCGTGCATGGCGTATTTTTCATCGGTGGATACGGCATGTAAAAAATCCAAAAAATCGGCGGTTATCTCTTCTTCTGTGCGGGCAAATTGCCATAAAAAACTGCGCACCATGTTCAGGCCGTCAATCAAATAAATGGTAGGTTTTGTGGTAACGTACATAAAAAAATAAAGTTGCGTATTGTGCACGCGGTCCAAAATTGCTATAAGAAAATGATACAATATAATGCTGGTTTTTGGGGAGATACTGCCTAAAGACCGCGTTCTTTGACAATTTCCATATTTACGGGGGTGTAATAGATTCGACGGGTATCTGTTACGGCCCGGAAGCAAGTATTGGTTGGCCAGGCCAATTAAAATAGGGCTACAAAAATAACTAACGACAATCAAGTCGCTTGGGCTAACGCTTAGTCCACTGCCTCTTAGGTGCTTTTCACACGCTTAAGAATGGCAGTCATTATGTGAAATGCAGTATGGCGGGCGCGTTTCGTCTTGCCATACCTAAGACCTACGGAACAAATCATAAAGGTGCTGCCGCACGCTTACTTTATGATTAACCAAGTGCGGATAAACTTGTAGAGACTGGGTTGTTAGGATGTTCGGACGGGGGTGCGAATCCCCCCACCTCCACTTTTTGCTTTTTCGGCAAAAGAAGCGGACAATATGGAAATGAAACAAATTTTGCATCATTAATACGGAGGGCTTTTATGGCCACTGAAATTAAGTTTGGTACCGATGGTTGGAGAGGTGTGATTGCTTGGGATTTTACGTATGAGAACGTGCGCCGCATCGCGCAGGCTTTGGCAGATTATATCAATGAGAATGCCCCTTCGGAAGACGAAGGAAAAAGCTCCAAAATTTTTGTAGGATATGACCGCCGTTTTATGTCGGATATTTTTGCTGCCGACATTGCCAGCATTTTGCGTTCCAACAAAATAGATGTTACTTTATCTGCCTGTGCGGTAACTACGCCGATGGTCAGTATGTTGACGCTTAAAAAATTTTGGTTAGGCATCATGGTTACTGCCAGCCACAATCCGGCCCAATACAATGGGGTAAAGGTAAAATTGGCCGGTTGCTCCGCGCCGATACGCGAAACCAAAGAAATAGAACGCAATGTTGATGAAAACCCGGTGTTATTTTTGTATGGGCAAAAAGCCGAACAGAAAAATTTGACGGATTTGTACCAAAAACATCTATCTTCTATTGCCAATCTTAAAAAAATTGCCACGTTGAAAGGTAATATCGCCGTAGATTACATGTACGGCTCAACGGCAGGTTGGTTGGAAAAATTGCTCCCGTCCAATAAAATTGTCGCATTGCACGAAGAGCATGACCCTACCTTTAAAGGATTACAGCCGGACCCGGCTTTGAAAAATTTAGCCGATCTTAAAAAATTGGTTTTAGAGAAAAAAGCCATTGCCGGTTTTGCCTTTGACGGAGACGGAGACCGCTTTGGTCTTATTGATGAAAAAGGCAATTATGTAACCCCTTGCTATGTGGCGGCGGTGCTGTTGCATCATTTATCCAAAACCAAAAAGCTGAAAGGAAAAGTGGTGCAAACGGTGTCTATGGGTTATTTGCCCAAACGCATTGCCCGTTCTTTGGGGCTGTCTTTTGAAGAAGTGCCGGTAGGCTTTAAAAACGTAGCTGAATTGATGGGGTTGGAAGAAGTTGCTTTCGGCGTGGAAGAAGCCGGCGGCTTTGCGTGGAAAGGCGGCGCTTCGGACCGCGACGGCTTGGCGGTGGCTTTGGCTTGGTTGGAAATTTTAGCTACGACCAAAAAGAAAGTGTCCGAATTGTGTGACGAAGTAGCCAAAGAATATGGCTCTTCCGTCTATTTACGGCGGGATTTGCCGGCCGCTAAACCGATAGACAAGGCCGCTTTTGAAGATAAATTGCGCCGCAAATTACCCAAAAAAGTGGGCACGTTTAAGTTGGCGGAAGTTTCTACATTAGACGGCGTAAAGATTTATTTTGAAAATGATGAATGGTTGTTGGTCCGTCCCAGCGGTACCGAACCTTTGGTGCGCGTATATGCAGAAGCCGCCACCAAAAAAGATACGCAGCTCTTGTTAGATTTTGGGGAAAAATTGGTAGCACCATATATTAAATAGGGGAAATTATGCAAAGAATAGGGTTAGTGGACGATTCTGTAATGTTACGCTCTGCCATTAAAAATGTGTTGGAGGCTTCCGGCTTTGAGGTAGTGTTGGAAGCGGGCGGCTCGGCAGAGTTATTTGAAAAAATGGAAGAAAACGTGCCTTCTTTGATTTTGCTGGACGTGTTTTTTCCGACGGAGAACGGCTTGGATATTTTGGCCCGCTTAAAAAAGCAATATCCACCGGTAAAAGTACTGATGGTAACAGGCTTGAAGCAAGACAGCATTGCCGAAGAAGCCAAAAGACTCGGTGCCAGCGGGGTGTTGTATAAGCCGTTTGATACTGATGATTTGCTTAACGCCATCAAACAAGCGTAATAGAAGACTTTTTGGTTTATACACCGCGTGAAACGTAATGTTTTACGCGGTGTTGTTTGGTAACAAATAAAAAATCCCGCTCAACGAGCGGGATTTTGTTGCTAAAATATATTTATTTTATCTTGTAGAATTTGGCGATAATATCCCATGCTTCTTCGGCTGTTTCTACGATGTGGCAAGTGTTGGCTTCTTCTTGATTAATAACCCCGTAGGACGCCAAGGCCTTAAAGTTAACCACCGAGTTCCAAAACTCTTTGCCGATTAAAATAATGGGGATATTCTCCTTTTTGTTGGTTTTGACCAAAGTCAAAATTTCAAATAATTCGTCAAAGGTGCCATATCCGCCCGGTAAGCCGATAATGGCTTTGGAGCGCATTACCAAATGCAATTTACGAATGGCGAAATAATGAAATAAGAAGGCCAAGTTTTTAGTGATGTAGGGATTGGGGCGTTGTTCGTGCGGTAGCGTAATGTTAAAGCCGATGCTGATGCCGTCATTTTCAAACGCACCGCGGTTGGCCGCTTCCATCAAGCCGGGCCCGCCGCCTGTAACGATAGCAAAGCGGTTTTGTCCTTTCTTTACCACCAATTTGGCAAATTGACGGCCCACTTCATAGTATTTAGAGAGCGACAAAAGCCCTTCGGCTTCAGCCAACTTTTCT
The DNA here is from genome assembly GCA_017501565.1 of Elusimicrobiaceae bacterium. Lineage (GTDB taxonomy): Bacteria > Elusimicrobiota > Elusimicrobia > Elusimicrobiales > Elusimicrobiaceae > Avelusimicrobium. Next base: position 28,687 of record JAFVWP010000014.1, read on the forward strand.
TTTAATACTTTGCTTTTGGGTTTTTTGGCCAATTCTTTTTTAGCCGCCGCCACGCGGGCTTTGGCTTCTTTTTCCGGGCGCACGCGCGCACTGCCGAAGCAGACAATGCTTTGGGTAATGCCCAAGGCATTTAAGTACAGCTCCGGTTTCAACACTTCCAACTGAATGCGTACCGGGCGTAAGGTGGCTTTTTTCAACAAATCAATATCTTCATAAGCACGAACGTAAGACGAATCGTGTTCTTTTGCGGCGACATTTCTCACTTTGGTGTTTTTGCTCATATTATTTACCCCATTTGAGTATTTGTTCCGTCATTGTTTTCGGCGTAAGGCCTAATTGTTCATGCAATAAGGCCACTTTGCCGTGTTCTACAAATTCATCGGGCAAGCCCAAACGCAAAAGTTTGAAAGGCTTGTCTTGTGCGGTCAAATATTCTGCTACGGCAGAGCCAAACCCGCCGCACAAGCTATTGTCTTCTATCGTTACAATGCGGGGGGATCCCTTTAAGGCTTGCTCCAAAATATCCGTATCCAAAGGTTTGACAAAACGGGCATTAATTACCCCGGCATCTACACCCTTTTTGCGTAAAAGTTCAGCCGTTTCCAAGGCCGGATGTACGCGGTTGCCTATGGCCACGATGGTCAAGTCATTGCCTTTTTTCAGCCATACCCCTTTGCCGATGGGTAAGTCTTGCGGTTTTTCGTCCATCGTTACCCCAAAGCCAGAGCCACGCGGGTAGCGCAACACAAAGGGCTTTGCGCAATCTATACCGGTTTTAAGCATGTGTTGCAGTTCATTTTCATCGGCAGGTGCGGCGATGGTTAAGTTGGGCGTACTGCGCAAAAAGCTTAAATCATAGGCGCCGTGGTGTGTCGGGCCGTCTTCACCCACTAAACCCGCGCGGTCTAAAGCAAAAACAACCGGCAAATCTTGTAAGGCAATATCATGCACAATTTGGTCATAGCAACGTTGTGCAAAAGAAGAATAAACCGCCACTACGGGCTTCAGGCCTTCTGCGGCTAAGCCTGCGGCAAAGGTGGCGGCATGCTCTTCGGCAATACCGACATCAAAAAATCTTTCCGGATAAGTATGGCGGAACTCATCAAGGCCTGTACCTTCGGGCATAGCGGCGGTAATGGCATTGATTTTTTTGTCCGTTTTAGCCAACTTTACCATGGTGTCTGAGAAAGCTTTGGTAAAGGTGATACAGCTCGTTTTGCCGATGGTATCCCCGGTGTCTGCATCAAAAATACCGATGCCGTGAAATTTGGTCGGTTTTTCTTCGGCGGGGGTGTATCCTTTTCCTTTTTTGGTAACCACATGTAAAAGGACCGGGCCCTTTACGTCTTTTACGCTTTCCAACACTTCAATCATTGCTTCAATATCATTTCCGTTGACAGGACCGAAATAACGAAAACCCATTTCTTCAAAGATGGTGCCAGGAAATAAGATAGAGCGCGCTCTTTTGGCAAGTTTAGCGGCATTATTGCCAAATTCGTCAAATTGTTTCAAAAATCCTGTGGCTTTTTCTTCGGCAAGTTGCACATACTTTTTGGTTAAAAGTTTGGTGAGTACTTTACCTAAAGCGCCGACGCGTTTGGAAATAAACATTTGGTTATCGTTTAAAATAACCAACATATCCGAGCCTAAAAGCCCGGCATTTTGCATCGCTTCATAAGCCATGCCGCCGGTTAATGCGCCGTCTGCCACCAGGGCCACCACGCGCGCATCGGATTTCTTTTGGTCGCGTGCAATCGCCATACCCAACGCCGCCGATAAGGCCGTGCTGGCATGTCCGACGCCGAAATCATCATACTTGCTTTCACTTCTTTTCGGAAAACCGCTCAGGCCGCCTTTGGTGCGGATAGAATGAAATTTGCCTTGGCGCCCGGTGAGCAGTTTGTGGGCATAGGATTGGTGCCCCGTATCAAAAACGAGTTTATCTTTTGGGGTATCAAATACATAATGAAGTGCCGTAATGATTTCCACCGCGCCTAAACTAGAGCCCAAGTGGCCGCCGTTTTTGCTGGTGGTTTGGATAATTTCCTGCCGGATTTCCTCGCACAAAGTCGGCAATAGTTCGCGCTTGATATTGCGCAAATCCGCGGGGGTTTTGACGGTAGGTAATACTTTCATGAGCACTCCTTAATAAGTACGCGTTTTAAAAAATTCAGCCATGCAGTACAAAGGTTCTAAATTTTTGCGTTTTACATTTTTCAAGCTGTCCAATGCTTTTTGCGCTTTGGCAATGAGCAGTTGGGCGTGTTTGCGGCTGCCTTCTAAACCAAATAAGCTGACAAAAGTCAGTTTACCATTTTCGGCATCGCTGTTGGATTTGCCTAATTGCTTGG
>JAFVWP010000015.1 GCA_017501565.1 Elusimicrobiaceae bacterium
CCGTCAAACTTAGCGCCATGCCTACCAACAAAGCATCTAAGCTGGTAGCCACGGCCAAAACAAAAATGGTTTTTAAGGGCAAGATACGGCATACGTCTTCCGCTTTTTTGCTTAGGGCTTCTTTCACCATTTTGCCGCCGATCCACACCAACACTCCAAAAGCCACCCAATAGCCTATGTGATGAATCCACCGCCCCAAGCCTTGCCCGCCCAGCCAGCCGACACTTAACATCAAAATATGCGCCAGCACAAAACAAAAACTGACAGACAAAATATACCCCGGGCGCAACTTTCCCCCACTGCAACAGCCCGATGCAATGGTAACGGCAAAGTTATCCATGGACAAACTTAAAGCTACTATAAAACTTGATAGTACGTTCATTTCTAAATTATGATACCATTTTTAATAAGGAAGCAAAGATTATGGAAACACTCAAAGAACTTTACAAAATAGGTTGCGGGCCTTCCAGCAGCCATACCATGGGGCCGCGCAAGGCGGCTGATGCATTCAATCGCCAATATCCTTCGGCGTCTTCTTTCCGTGCGACGCTGTACGGCTCCTTGGCCGCCACCGGCAAAGGCCACTTGACCGACTTTACCATTCGCGAAGCATTTTACCCCAAGCCGGTAGAAATTCTCTTTGACGAAAAGACGCTCATGCCCAAACACCCTAACGCCTTAAAATTAGAAGCGTTAGATCAGGCCGCCCACGTAACGGGCCAACAGGTGGTTTACAGCATTGGCGGGGGAGCCATACGCGAAGAACATAATTTTGGCAAGCAAATCAATAATGTTTATCCGCACAAATCCATGAACGAAATTTTGCAATATACTTCCGAAAAAAGAATGCTTCTTTGGGAATATGTGGAAGAATGCGAAGGCCCCGAAATTTGGGATTATTTGACCGAAGTATGGATTAATATGAAACAAACCATCAAGCGCGGTCTTTCTAAACGCGGTGTGTTGCCGGGGTCTTTAAACTTAGAACGCAAAGCCCAACGTTATTTATACAAAGCGGAAAATTCCCCGCAGTACTTGCGCCGTATGAACAATTTGTTTGCATACGCTTTGGCCTGCGCGGAAGAAAATGCTTCCGGCGGCTTTGTAGTCACGGCCCCTACGTGCGGTTCGTGCGGGGTGTTGCCCGCCGTGTGCCGCTTGGTACAGGAAATTTGTGAATTTGAAGACAATACCATTATCCGCGCTTTGGCTACTGCCAGCCTTTTTGGCAATATGGCCAAGGCCAATGCTTCCATTTCCGGCGCCGAAGTAGGCTGCCAAGGCGAAATAGGCGTAGCCTGTGCCATGGCCGCCGCCGCCACCTGCCAATTAGAAGGCGGAGACAACAAACGCATTGAATATGCGGCCGAGATGGGATTGGAACATCACTTGGGTTTAACGTGCGATCCGGTGGACGGATTGGTGCAAATTCCATGTATAGAAAGAAACGCCCTGGCGGCTTCGCGCGCGTTAGATTGCGCCACTTACGCTTTAATGTCCGACGGACATAACCGCATTTCTTATGACGATGTATTAGCCACCATGATGCAAACCGGCAAAGATATGCACCAGGCCTACCGCGAAACGGCCCAAGGCGGCTTGGCTCACTTTTTCAAGCAAAAATTCTTAAAAAAAGGGGAATAAGATATGAACACGATGCAAGCGATTGAAAAAAGACGTTCTATCCGCAAATTTACCGACAAAGTTATTTCTTTGGAGCAAATCAACACGTTGCTGAAAGCCGCCATGTTGGCTCCGACGGCCAGAAACTGCCAGGAATGGGAGTTTGTGGTCGTTCGCGAACGCGACATCTTGAACAAAATTAAAGAAGCGCACCCCTACGCACAAATGTTGGCTACCGCCAATTGCGCCCTGATTGTTTGTGCCGATACTAAACGTGAAATGGCCCCCGGATATTGGCCCGGCGATTGCGGGGCCGCCACGCAAAACATTCTTTTAGCCGCTACGGAATTGGGCTTAGGCTCTGTGTGGTTGGGCGTATACCCTAACGAAGAAAGAATGAAAGACATTGCCGCTATTTTGCATCTGCCGTCTAATGTAAAACCTTTTAACGTCATTGCCTTGGGCTACCCGGACGAAGAAAAAGAAGATGTTGACCGCTTTGACAGCCACAAAGTGCATTATGAAAAATGGTAAAAAAATCCCCGGTAAACCCCGGGGATTTTTTATAAAACGGCTAAACCGCGGTTGAGCAAAAAGTCGTGGAAATAGGTCAGCGTATTTATATCCGTATCCGCTTTAGGGGCGCGGCTGACCGGCTCAAAATCTATGATGGAAAGGCGCAATTTCCCGTCGGCATTACGCATAATAAACAGATTATACCGCAAGTCATCATGGATAAAACCATTTTTATTTAAGGTGTTATACAGCTGTATAATTTCATTCCATTCCGCTTGGGTAATCGGCTTGCCGCCCAAGTAAAAATACAGCGCATCTTGCGGGCTGATTTTGCCCATATACATTTTAATCATGGAAATACCGCGCGTATCTACCGGAGACAAAACAAAAGGGATTTGCATTCGCTGTTGGGCAGAGCGCACGTTTAACATTAAGTCGTCAAAATCATCTATCACTTTGTAAGTAGCAAAATCGGGCAAGTCCAACATGCCGTCAGCCAATACCCGCGGATATTGCACTTCCAAATGTTTAAATTGATTTAAAACTTGGGAATTTTCAATAATTTCGCCCACCCGTTTGGTGTTTTGCAATTCTATTTCAGATCCGTATTTCAAATACCCTAAGGTTTCGTTTTTTCCGTCTGTCAAATGCCACACCGCGCTATGTATGCCTTCTTCGCGTTGCACTAGCCGCATGTTCTTTACTCGCTGTAAATCAACACGCGTAATCGCTTTGGGGGCTTTTTTGGCGGAAGAAAAAATCTCGCCGAGTTTTCCTTTAGCCGCTTGCAACGTGGCCCGTATTCCCCCTTTGGAAAAAGGCCAAATAACCGCCATATTCACTAACATATCCCCCGCGATCACATCGGTAATAACCGGTAAAGCGTCGCGGTATGATTTCACGTGTTGTACCATCTTTCGGTCCAAGGCTCTGCGGTGAAGTAAAGAAGTCTGATATTCGCGGCGGCCCGATTGCAACAAATTATCGGTAGCAATTTGACTGATAATCCCCGCGGAAAAATAATCCTGCGTGGCTACTTTATACCAATTTTCTCCGATTTGCTTTTCAGCAGACCCAAAAGCATAAGAGTAGTAAAAGGGCTTTTCGTACTCGTACAAACCCGATGCTATTTCGGCCAATTTTTGATTAAAGTAAGCGGCCGCCAACTGCGCCGCCATATGGGCCAGAGCCTCATCGCGGGAAGGAATTTTGCCGTAAACGTCCAGGCGGTCCACCAATGTACCGGGAGAAACATATTCAAACAAAGACAGGCTGACCAACAAATCATCAAAATTTTTCTGCACCATCTGTGGGGAAAGGACGCGGTAGAGAGCTTGCATTTGCATAGAAAAAGAAGGGTTTTGTTTTTCGGCTTTTTCATACAATTCATCTCTTCCCGGCAAATCTTTTACCACATATCGGATAAAAGATTCTTTAGAAATGCCGCTGGGCATATCGCTGTCAGACAAGCGGTTGCACAAATATTTTTCAATATCGGCCCCTTCTATAAAGTTCGTTTGAAGCGGCAACAAAACCCCGCTGATAAAACGATGCGTTTGCTGACTATAAGCCAAAGCAAAAGATTCTATATCCTTTTGGCGTTGAAAAAACAGGTGGGAAGTTACCCCTTCTTGTAAGACACTAAAATCTTGGTCCTTGTAGGCAGAAAGAAAAAACTCATCACCATCGGACTTGTGTTTTAAGTAGGCTTGATAATCGGCTTCTTTACTTTGAATATAGCGCACATAATCGCCCAACTGCACATACAAAGAACTCAAACGCAAAGATGTGCTCCAAATATCCCCGCCGTTTGACAAGCGAACTTCTTTAGACGGACGAGCCGGCCCCGGCGCAAAAAGCACTTCCCGAAAGATGCGCTGTGCCGTATTTTGAACGTCCGGGCGGGATTGCACCTTCAATTCTGCCCAGGTATTGAGCAAAGATTCTTTAAATAAAAATCCGGGACGGGATTCAAATTCAGAGCCGGGTATTACGTCTTGATATGCAACGCGCGGATACTGCGCAAAAGCAGCGGCATTGTATTGATCGCGCACCGAATGGGCCTGTTGCCAGGCTAAGGCAACTTTTCTCTGGTAAAAAAGCTCCGCTCTTTCATAATAAGAAAGCGTTGGAGCTTCCGAATGCGGCAAAACAGGTTGGGCATAAAGCGGTGCCACAAAAGCAAAAAATAAAATTAAAATTTGAAGGATTCGCATATAGTTATATTTTGGCATTCTCTGCCGGGCCGGGCAAGGGCCAAAAGACCTAACATCCATTGGGTCCTGTCTTTTTAATCTCTTTTTAAGGCTTTACTTTTTTTTTCATTCTGTATATGCTGTATAAACGGAGTGTTTATGAACAGGACAAAAAAAATTACATCTCTTTTAGCGCTTACCCTTTCGTGTATCGCCATTATGTCTGCGGGCATAGGGTTGTATATTTTTTATTTAAAAAATCTTTTGCAAAAAGACACCACCACTTATCTGCAAGAAGTAGCCAAAAGAAGCACCCAAATTTTAAACACCCAAATCTTGGGCGATATACGCTCTTTACAATCTACCGCTTCGGCAATCAGTGCCAACACCGACGGCAACTTTGAAAAAAAAGAATGGACCCCTTTACTGCAAGAAGCTACCCGTCAAAATACTTTCAAGCGCATGGGGTTTGCCTTACCTTCCGGAGTAGCATTTTTAAGTGACGGATTTATGATTGATATTTCCCACCGGGATTATTTTCACCAAGCCTTGGCAGGAAAACAAAAGGTATCAGACCGCCTGCCCGATGCAGTAGATAAGGCCGATGCTATTATATTAGCAGTACCGGTAATTTACCAAAACCAGACCAAAGGCGTACTTTTTGCCGCACAGGAAATAGAAGATTACGCACGTTTAATAACAAGCGATAGTTTTGACGGAGCAGGATATTCTTTAATTGTTACCAAAGATGCTGGTAAAATAGCCGTTTCCAATCCGCAAAAAACAGATTTTTTCAAAAACATTTTTCAATCTCTGCCTAAGTCAACTTCTGCTCCTCATACAAAAATGGCAAAGGATATGCAAAACGGCCGTAGCGGGATTGTTCATTTTCACCATCCGCAAGAAGGCTGGGTATATGTCAGCTATGAGCCGACCGCCATCAATGATTGGTATTTATTATCTGTCATACCCGAAAAAGTGGCCACCCAAAAAACACAGGCCGTTTTGTGGCTCTGCGGCATATTGGCAGTCAGTGCTATGCTGGCGGTCGGGCTTTTGTTATTCTTTATCTACAAACAAAATCTCCGCACTCAAGAAAAGTTATACAAAGCCGCCTATATAGACCCGCTGACCGGCGGCTATACCTGGGCCAGAGCCAGGCAGGAAATACGCCTGTTGTGCGCGCAGAACAGCCCCCGCTACGCCTTTATTATTTTTGATATTCATAAATTTAAGATGGCCAATGAAATATTAGGCTACGAAAAAGCCAATGAAATTTTACGCCACATCGGCAAAGTTTTGCAAGAAGAAATAAAACCTTACGAAGAGTTTTCCCGCGTACAGGCAGACGTCTTTCAACTGCTTTTGTCTTACTCTTCCGAAGAAGCTTTGAAATATCGGCTGGAGTTGCTCAATGAAAAAATCGTAACGGCGGCCCCTTATAACAAGCGCCAGTTTCAACTTATTTTGTCTTTTGGAGTTTATCTCATACAGACCTGTCCGCAAAATATAAATGATTTGTTGGTAAAAGCCGCGCTGGCCCGCGACACCATCAAAGGGAAATACAATGAAATTGTTGCTTTTTACGATGAAGAATTTCAACAAAAAATAGAAACGGAACAACAAATAGAAAGCCAGATGGAAAAAGCATTGACCGATAAAGAAATCTCTCTGCGGTTGCGCCCTATTTGCGGTTTTGACGGCAAAATGCACGCCGCCGAGGCGCATGCGCTATGGATTCCTGACGGAAGAGAAGAGATAAGCGAAGAGTTTTTTCGGGAAATATTTATTAAAAACGGCTTTATATCCCAATTAGATATGTATATGGCGGAAGAAGTTTTTGCTTTCTTACATAAACGCCAAAAAGAAGGCAAAGAGTTATTTCCGATAGCATTATCTTTATCCATTGACAGCTTACATACGCCGCAATTTTTCGGGGTGTTGAGAAAGTTAATCCAAAAATATCAAATTTCCCCCCGATATATTTGGTTACAGGCCGCTCCGCAAAAAGGGCAAATAGACAAAGCCGTTGTCAAACTTTTGGCAGACCGCCTACATAAAGAAAAATTCGTCCTGATTTTAGACAAAATGGGCAAAGGCACTACATCGCTGGAGTTGTTAAAAATACTGCCGGTAGATATGATGAAATTAGAAGATGATGTGGTAAAAGGAATAGAAAATAACTTAAAAGCAAAAAACATCGTGGCGGCCCTGGTAGAAATGGCTAAGAGCTTGAAATTAAAAATTATTTTTAGCGGAGTGGAAACCCCCAAACAGCTCTCTATCTTGCAAGAGTTAAAAGCTGATTTCTATACAGGTTCTCTGTGCCAAAAATATAATTTTGAAGATTAAAAAGAAGTTTTTTTGTGAAAGATTTGCCTAAACAAAAGCAAAAATAGTAAAATAAGATAAGCATAACAGATGTGCTATCGTTTTTTGGTGGCTGTAGCTCAGCTGGTTAGAGCGCCGGTCTGTGGAACCGGAGGTCGGGGGTTCAAGTCCCCTTAGCCACCCCAATCTTTTTTGCTAGAACTTTTCAAAGCGTTTTTGCTTGATTTTTCAGCATAATTTTCTAAACAGCCCTGATTTAATTGGGCTGTTTTTTTATTGGGAAGCGAAGATTGCTCTTCGCCCCCATTCTTTAGTTTTGCTTCATAAATAGCCTTAAACGGCTCCTTATACTCCACTACTATTTTA
>JAFVWP010000016.1 GCA_017501565.1 Elusimicrobiaceae bacterium
AGATTTTTTTCAAAACTTAAAGGGCATTTATCCATTTGTGCAACAAATGGATAAATGCCAATAAAAGGTTTGGAAAAGGGTGATGGGGTTTGGGGAAGAGGGAAAGAACCTTTCCTGAAAAGTTTTTTCCCTCTTCCCCAAGGATTCCCGATCAACCTTTATCGGGAACAGTGCGTAAAAAGTAAGGTGGAAAATGGCAAAAAATCTGGTTTTGAGCCGCCGCACACGGCTGGAATTTGTAGATTTGATCGACGATGAGCGATTGGAGTTGGCGGCCAATGAGCTTGACCGTTTGGTAATGACCCGTTTTGCAGGCAAGACCGATCCGGATCTGGCGGTGGATGTGTTTTTTGAAGTCAAAGCAAACGCCAAAGGTTTTTCGGTAAAAGCATTGGAAAACAGCCTGGTCTTTACTGCACCTACATCGTTGGAAATACTCTACGCTGTGTATGATTTTGCCGAAGAATACCTTGGTTACTGCTTTTACGAGCCGGGCATTGATAATCTTGATGAGTTTGGCGGCAAAGTTGTGCTGCCGCTGGATAAATACCTTATCCGCAACCGGGTGCCTGCACTGCCGCTCCGGGGGTTGGTGCAGGAATTTCCTTTTACCGATGAAGATTACATAATTGCCGACTGGATGGTAAAAAACAAGCTCAACTTGCTCCAGACATGGCTTAAATATTATGTGAATATTCCGGAAGATATGTTGGATTATTTTGAATTGCGAGGTATTGAAATTACCGGCGGCGGACACAATTTCAGTTTTCTTATTCCGGCAGAAAAATATGCGGAAAGCCATCCGGAATTTTTTGCCGAACGCAACGGCGAACGCATCAAGCCCTCTTCCAGCAAAAGTGCCTTGCTTTTAAGTGAACAACTTTGCACCACCAATACGGAATTGCGGGAAGAACTGGTTAAAAACATCATAGAACTCAGCAAAAAACATCCGCGGCTCAAATCGCTGGGATTATCCCCCAACGACGGTTTCGGCTGGTGCGAATGCAAAGAGTGCTCAAAACTCTACGATAAAACAAAAAAAGGTGATCTTTACAACCTTTCCGAACATGTCCACGAGGCTAATAAAATCTATCACCAGCTGGTAAAATATGTCAACCGGCGGTTGCGGGAAGAAAATTGTACGATAGATCTCGGCTTCGGTGCATACATAAACTACTGCCGCCCCAGTGAAGGCATGACAGTTGATAAAGGTATGCGCAGCGGTCTTGCCAACTATTGGCGGTGCATAAACCACAAGATCAATGATCCTGCTTGTCCGGTAAATTCCAATTACGCAAAAGATCTGCAAAGCTGGATGAAAGTCAAAAACGGCGGATTATTCGGTATTTACGAATATTTTATGGGAGTAAATTTCTACATTTCGCTGCCGATGGTCCATACCGACGATATTTTTGATGAAGTTAAATTTTATGAAAAAGTCGGTGTTGACAGTCTCGTAACGCAGTTCCACGTCCCCCACTGGCACGTTTACGGCATCAACTTTTACTGCATGGCCAACGCCTTGTATAAAAAGAGCCGTACTGCCACCCAAAAACGCATGTGGAACGCCCTTTTCGGCAAAGATGTTGCCAAAGGCAAACGCTTTATCAAAGCTGTACACAAGTTGGTGCAGAGTGCGGGCACTTGCCACATACCCTACCCCTATGCACTTTTCAACCGCACCAAACTTGAAGACTATGTTAAGCTCCACGAAAAAGCCAAAGTTCTCTGTAAAAAACTTCCCCGTGATGAATACC
>JAFVWP010000017.1 GCA_017501565.1 Elusimicrobiaceae bacterium
CCATTTCTCATCACTTTTTCACGTCGTACAAGCAGGGCTTCCCAATAAATAATATTAGTGGAAAAATAATCATAAATATACTCCACTAAGGTACCCCATATTGAACTATTAGGCCCTTCCAACATCAGTTGGAAGGGTTTTTTAACTACTGCTCACAATAAACCCCGAACGTAAGCCCGGGGAGTTTCATATATACAAAAGAATGTGCCTAAAAAAGGGCACATTCTTTCTTTTGATTTTTCAGAATTTATATGGTGTTTAGGAAAAACAACTGAAAGCGTGAACTTTCCTTTAGAAACAATGAAGAAAATTTTATCCTTCATTTATTTCCATCTGTTTTTCTACGCGTTTGGTATGCGTATTAAACAAAAGTTTGGTACCCGTTAAATGTTTTTGGTCTTGATCCAATTTCAAAAGGGCAATATACACCCATTCTTTAGCAGGTTTTTTATAATAATCTACTTCGCGTATCAACATCGGATCTATTGAAACAAGCGCAATATTTCGTTCATTTTTATCTTTTTCAATGGAACAAAAATAGGATTTAGCCGTAGCTGAAGTATCTTGAGCAGTTTCCGGCTGGGCAGGAGCCAATTGGCATTGGGACAAATAAGGGAAAAATTTTTCAGCACGAGCATCCGATAAAAAATACTCCGTAAGGATTTTATATGCCGCATCGGCACTGCTTAAATCCGCCGCGGGTCTATTTGCCTGGCAGGCCGTCAATAGGAGCAAAGAACATACTGCGTAAAAAATCTTTTTCATAATGTGTTGTAGATAAGTTATAAGAAAAGCACCCCGGCATACACCGGGGCACTTTTCATAAACGGAATGATTATTTACCGCAGGGGTCAACCAATTCGCTGATAGACAATACGCCCAACAAATAGTCGTTGGTGCATACTTTTTTACCACCGATGGTACCGCGGGTACCCATGCAGGCGGCCATAAAAGCACAAGCCATTACTAACAATACGATTTTTTTCATATATAGCCTCATTATTCTATAGAATAAAGGTAATAAAATACCTTCGTTTTATTATATCTCTTTTACGCCTATATCACAATCAATTTATTGCCCGTCCGATTCACTGCCGTAAAAACATTTACAAACCCATAAACCCGGGTAGCGGCCGACAGAGCCAAATACCCTTGAATATTACTTAAATACGCATTAAAATATTCTTATGAAAAAGCTGATAATTTTATTATTATTTTCCTTATTACCGCTGAATGTCTCTTTTGCAGAAACATTGAATACAACTACGCAAAAAAGACCGGAGCCTTTTGCTGATATTTCTAAAAAAGTTTCCAAACTTGACCAACACTTAAAGCAAAAGATCAAACAACGGCAAGAATTACAAGCCATCAAATTAGAAGGAGTTGAAAACCTTTACAAAGTATCCGACAACCTTTACCGGGGCGCAAAACCCACCGAAGACGGCTACAAAAACCTTGCCAAACTTGGGATAAAAACAATCGTAAGTTTGCAGGTTTCCCCGCCGCCCGAAAATCATATTAAAAGCCTGGGCATGCGAGTCATACACATTCCCATAAATCCGTTTGATATGCGGGATAAGTATGCCGATGAGTTTTTGACCATCATGTCAAGGGCTCAAAATCACCCCGTATATGTGCATTGTCTGTATGGTTCGGACAGAACAGGCACCATGGTAGCCCTTTACAGAATCTATATACAGCATTGGAGCAAACAAGAAGCCTTAGACGAAATGAGAGAGCCGAAATATGGTTTTAGAGAAATATTTGTAAACTTAAAAGACTATATCCGCGATGTAAATCTCGCTTACAGATACGCCCCGCAAGACAGAATTGCCTTTATTAACCAAGGCCACTAAAATACCCCCCTTCATACAGAACTTGAAGGGGGGCTTTATATAAACTTTTACAGGTTTTAAGATTGACGCTTCAAATCTATATAGCGTTGCAATCTGGGTTTAATCGTGCTGACTACCGGCCCGAAAACTACCTGTACGGCGTTTCCGTTGATAATCGTACCTAATCCGCCGGCTTGTTTGAGCAGTGCCTTGTCAATCTTAGCAGGGTCTTGCACATTCAGGCGCAGACGTGTAGCACAACATTCTACACTACCCATATTATCCACACCGCCTAAACCTGCAATAATCGCTTCCAATTGTTCATCTACCTGAAAGTCTTCTTTAGGCGCATCATTTTCTTTCGTTTGCGTTTTCGCCTGTTTGGCTTGGTAATCCGCTTTGGAATAGAGTTTGGTTTCTTGGGTATCGTCTTCGCGGCCCGGGGTCGGCAAGTTCCATTTCAAAATGACCCAGCGGAATAAGTAGTAGTACACCACAAAGTAGATGATAAAGATAGGTAATAACAAGATCCAATTGGTCTTGGCATTCCCTTGCAACACCCCATACAGGACATAATCAATCAACCCGCACGAAAAAGTAGTTCCGATTGTAATTTTGAACACGTGCATCAACACAAAAGACAAACCGGCAAACGCACAATGCACAATGTAAAGCAAAGGAGCCACAAACAAAAAGGTAAACTCAATCGGCTCGGTGATACCGGTCAAGAACGAAGTTAACGCCGCCGAAAGCAACAAACCGCCCACTACTTTTTGTTTGGTCGGTTTAGCGGTCGTATACATAGCCAACGCAGCCCCCAATAAGCCACCCATCATAATGGCATATTTGCCGGTCATAAAGCGGGCCGCTTCAATGGCAAAATGTTGCGTATTCGGGGAAGCCAACTGCGCGAAGAAAATATTTTGGGCGCCATAATACATGGTGCCGTCAATATTCATTGCCCCACCCAACGCAGACTGCCAAAAGGGCATATAGAACACATGGTGTAAGCCAAACGGAATCAATGCCCGTTCCATAAAACCAAAGATAAACGTACCATACAAACCGGACTTAACAACCAATTGCCCGCTGGCTAAAATCATTTTTTGCACAGGCGGCCATGCAAAGAAACACACGACCCCTAATACCAACGAAGCCAAGGTACAAATGATCGGCACAAAACGCACACCACCGAAGAAGGAAAAGACGGCGGGAAGCTCCACTTTATAAAAGCGGTTGTGCAATACCGCCACCAACAACCCCACCAAAATACCGCCGAAAATACCCATTTCAAGAGTCGGCATACCCAATGTTGTGCCGATTGTACCGGCAATCACATTTGGGGCCGTTTCTCCGCCGGGTAATACCTGGCCGGAAAACAACAACAATTCAGAAATTGTTTTGTGCATGACAATAAACGAAAGCGCCGCCGCCAATACGGCTACGGCTTTTTCTTCTTTAGCCATGGCCAAAGCCACTGCCAAGGCAAACAATAACGGCAAATTCGCGAAAATTACGCTTCCTACCGCACTCATCAACAAAAACGCATGATGCAGTAAAGTACCACTGCCCATAATACCTTCTAACCCATACTGCTCAATGGTAGTTAGGTTAGAAAAAGAAGCACCGATTCCCAATAATAACCCGGCTACGGGCAAAATGGAAATCGGCAGAAAAAACGAACGTCCAATTGTTTGAATAATTGTTAATATCCTACCTTTTTGCGAACTTGCCATAGAAGCTCCTTCCGTCTTAATTTATATACAACATCTGTCCTACCTTTGTATGCTACCTTTTTTATACCTTCTGTTCAATATGCTTTTATTATGTAGTTATTCAGGGCTTATCCGTTGAGTAAAACCCCCCGGGCTTTGAGCCCGGGGGGTTTTATTATCTTGCCAATTCGGATAATGATGCTTTCAATCGGTCTACTTGCTCTTGGCGCATTGCCGTTGGAAAGTGCGTTGCGATTTCCTTTTCCCAACGCTGTATTTGGGCCAAAGCCGATGCGCTGTCGGTTTGCATACCGCCTTCCGGCAATACTAATTTTAGCCCCGTACGATGAGCTAAGTCTTGCATTGCCCGCAAATTCATACGCTGTAAAGACTCACATTGAGCCGGCTGATGATAGCATAAATCCTGTTCCATACTGCTCTCGCCGTCCGTAAAAACGGCATATTGGCTTGGGTCATGCGCTTTATACACAAACATTTGGCTCCAACCGGAACATTTGGCCCCTATACAACGCTCTCGGCCTATTTCAGCCCCGGTAGCAAAGGGATACTCATACACCCAGCGAAATCCGTTACTCAATAAAGCAGACATATACACTACATTTGCGCGCTTATCTAAAATGTAAAAAAGATCAGGCACGGATTGGCGGACGTGCACAAACAAGTCCAACCCGCTTTCACTGCGCAACAAAGGTTTATAAAACACTTTTTCACCATTTAAGTCCATTTGGTCCAAGTGGGCAAAATCATGCTTTTTCGGCCCGGAAGAGATTTCTTCAAATTCAGCTTGCGGAGCTATTAAATCTGCCACACATTCTTTTTTTCCGATGATTTTATACATTTTGCGCGGGTCATTTATAGATACTTCCAATTGCGGCTTCACAGGTTCGCCCAAACAATTGGTGTAAAGCAACCGCACTCCGCGGATATGTTCGTGGCGGGTTTCTTTCACCATCATTCTGCCGTTTTCATACTTACGCCCGCCGCCGCAGAAAGACTCCAACGCAAAAATATCCTCGTCTTTGGCTCCCTTGGCTTTATACAAGGCCGTTACAATGGCATCGGCATCGTCGCAAGTCAAGCTCCGGTTGTGGTTCATAATAGAATCTTGTATCCCCGAGCCCATCTTTTTCTTTTTCAAATAACGCAAAGTATATAAATCGTCCATTGTAAAAGCATGGCCGATTTCATGAATAATCGTTCTGCGGTCCCCATACGGCGGGTGGATATTTTCAGGAAACAACATCCAAATGGTCCTGGCCCTTAACAGGTAACACCCGAAAGCACCGCCATTACATTTTTTAGCGATCAAATCCCCATCATCAACATAATGCACCTTAATATCGGCGTAAGAAGGGTTTTGGGTGTATTGATAATTTTGAAAATTTGCGCCGTAACGGATAATATCCATATAGTCTTGCAACGCTTGCTGTTGGGCGGGGTTATCTTTTAACAAAGAAAGGACGTTTTCAAACCAGGCAGAAAAAGCCGTCTGGGTATATTCAATCAAAGCCGGGTCCAACGGCTCTCCGGCAGAAGTACGGGAAGAAGAAATATATACCTGCACCGGCTCACGGCGAATTAAATTATCCAAAAGAGAGCTTTCGTATTTTTCCATCACCACAAAAGGCGACGCGGCAAACAACGCCCCGCTAAGAAAAAACACGCCGAGCAAGCAGCTCCATTTTTTCATATCCAATCTCCAAAGAATATGTATGATTAATAAAAGTATAAACGCACCCGCCCGAAAAACAAGCCTTATTTGCGACGGCTCTATTTTCGGGTTTCGTCCCAAAGGCGCTTTTCAAAATCTGCCACCGGCAAAGGGCGGGAAAAGAAATATCCCTGTGCCATATCACAACCGGTACGGCTTAAGAAATCGGCCTGTTCGCGGGTTTCCACCCCTTCCGCCACAATACTGCTTCCCAGGCCTTTTATCATTTTGACAGCCCCGGAAATCACCTGGCGCATGCGCGGGTTTCCTTCCCCGCGGGCCAAAAATTCTTTATCTAATTTTATGCAATCAAAATACAAATTCTTTAACACATTTAAAGAAGAATAACCGGAGCCAAAATCGTCCATTGCCACAGAAAAACCTTTTTCGTGCAAGCCGTCTATTACTTGTTTCATGCGCTCTACGTTTCCAAAGACCACACTCTCGGTCAATTCAATTTCCAACAGCGCATGCGGTACGGCGTATTGATCGGCCAAATCGGCCAATTGGTCAATAAAGCAAGGGTCTTCCAAGTGTAAACGGGAGAAGTTAACCCCGATAGGTACCACCGGTCTGTCTTCTTCCATCCAACGCTTCAAACAACGCAAGCTTTCTTCCAACACAAATAAATCCAATTTCAACACAAAGCCGTTTTTCTCAAAAACCGGGATAAAACTATCCGGCGGCACCAGGCCTTTTTCCGGGTGCAACCAACGCACCAAGGCTTCCGCGCCGTGTGTAATACCGGTTTTGAAATCACATTTCGGTTGTAAATACAATTTAAACTCTTGGTCCAAAAGGGCTTGCTCCATAGAGCTTTCTATTTTGTTTTCGTTGACAATTTCCCGGCGGTAGGCTTCGTCATAAAAAGCACAGCTTTTTCCGGCGTGGCGCTTGGCGGAAGCCCAAGCCAAATTAGCGCGGTCCATCATAATATAAAACGGCACGTCTTCATCTACCAAATAAATTCCGCACGTTAAAGACAAAGGCAAACATTCCCCGCCACTGCGGCAGAAACGTCCTGCCTTTTCCAACATAGCATCTACGCGGCGCCCCAATTCTTCGCGGTCCGGGCAAGCCAATAAGAGCAAAAACACATCTGCCCCACTGCGGCAAAAAAGTTCTCCTTCCGCTAAGTCTGATTGTAAGGCTTGGGCTACCTGCTTTAAAATTTGGTCTCCCTGTTCAAAGCCGTAAATATCATTTACTGCCTTAAAGCGGTTCACGTTAATCAAGGCCAGCGCAACGGGCACTTTCTTTTGTTTAAATTCTTCTGCCGCTTTGGAAAATTTTAATTGAAAGGCACTCAAATTATCCGTTTGGGTTAACGGATCTACAAAACCCAACTGAAACAACGCGCGGCTGCTTTGGTGTTGCATACGCAAAATGAAAATCAATAACAACACCAAAACCCCGATAACAGACAGACAAATGACTAAAGAAAGCACCATCAGCTCTTGGGCACGCTCAGCCATAGATTGCGTGGGTAAGACAGACAGACCATACCATTGGTTATAGGCCAATGGGCGGTAAGAAGAAAAGCGGTGATGGCCGTTTAAAGCATAGCCGGCAAGGCCATCTTTGCCCAACGTCATATCTTTTTGCATTTGCCCGGGCGCAACCCCCCGGTCAAAAACAGCATTTTTGGCTATTTCAAAAACATTGTCAAATTGTACTTGTGGGAAAGAAACCACCACATTTCCCTCTTGGGTGATGATAAAAGAAAGCCCTTCCCCATGCATAGAGTTAGAAGCTAAAGTATCGGCATAAAAATCTACCGATTGCGTGCCAAACACAATTCCCAAATTTTCCCCATGCGAACGCAAAGGGATCGCCAATACCAAAATATCTTTTTGGGAAAAAGGGTCCTTTCTTTTTTCGGAAACATAATGGCTGTGTTCGTAAGCAAAAGACACTTCTTTAGCAGACAAAAAGTTCCGGCGGGACGCTCCGTTTGAAAACACCGCTTCTCCCGAAGGGAATTGAAAACCCATCATTTCAAAGGAGTTGCGTCTGTTTTGACGGCTTAAATAAGAAACCAATTGGGTCTTTTGTTGCAAGTACCCCGACTCTTCCAAAGAAACCGCCAAAGCGGTCAGCACTTGCAGTTCTGCCCCCAGCAAACGTTCAAAATTATCGGTCAATTCCCGGCTGACCACCACAATAGACTCACGCGCATCGGTGGCCAAACGTTGCGTTACCTGTTGCCAATACAGCACGGACCCGGCCGCCACTGCCATTACGGCGACCAAGATTAACACAAACGAACGTCTAAAGCCACTCATTTTATACTGCACGTTAATTTTTCCTATTTTTTATCGGTTTCTGTTTCTTTTTTTTCTGCCGCGGCCTGAGCCTGGGCTTGCTCTGTACGAAAAGCCCCCAACACTTGTTGTGTATAGGCAAAAAACGGATACAACGGATGTTGCGGGTTACGCACTTCGGCTTCTTTTACTTCTTTGGCATAAAGTTGGCCGTCTGCGCTAACGGCAAAAAGGGTAACGCTTTGCGGGTCCTTTTGCCCCAAAAGGTGCGTAACGGCGGTCAGTTGTTCTGCATCTTTGGCGGCGGCCTGCATCAAACACAAAGCTTTCTCACGCACCGGGCCATTAGCCGCACCGCCGGTAAAACCGCCCAAACCGCTGGCGCTGTTATTTTCGTAATATACGCTGGCATTTCCTAAAGAAGATGCCGCAATCATCAAATTTTTTATTTTCCCTTTTGTATCCAGCGCCGCTATTTCTACCCCGGCAATGCAAATTTTATATTTGCCCAATTGCGGCACATCGCTTTTATGTTGCAGGTTTTTTACATCTAACCAAAACCCTCTCATTGTTTCATAAGCTTTATTCATATTTTCCTCTCAAGTTCTTGTATATATAGTTTAGCATGAATCGCGCGCGTACGGAAAGCCCTTGCTAAAAACCGCCCCTTTTCGGGGCGGTCGGATTAAAAGCGAAACATCAATTTTATGTCTGCCCCCACCCCTTCTGCACGGCCGGCAAGGCCGAAAACGGACATTTTTCCTTTCAATGGCAGAATATTCTCGTCCATCTGGTACGTAACGCCCACTTCTGCTTGAGCGGTAAGACCTTTTAAGTCTGCTTCGTTGGCGCGGTGGCCGTCAATACGCACATCGGATTTAGCCAACAGCTCATAACGTGCCGACAAAGACGCATAAGGCACAAAAGCCGCCGTTTCCCGGCCCAAACGGGCACGAAGTCCCACCTGTCCGCTGACACTTTGGCTGTCTTGAAAACGGATCCGTTGCCCCAAATCGTCGTGCATTCCGTCTCCGAACAAATACGCCCAATTTACTTTTCCGTATAAAGATAACCAATCTATACGCTGCACAATTCCGCCCGAAGCCCCTAAATAAAATCCGTTATTTTCAAACGAAGAAGATAAAAGGGCAGAATCAAAATCATCGCTCTTATATCCTGTACGTACAATGGTTTGAATATATCCGTTGGAGCTGTAAGGCAACAGCCAAAAACCACCCAATCCGAAAGCATCTATTTTTCCGCTCGCGCGCACAGGGTGGGTGGTATAATTGCCATGGGCATATTGGGCAAACAAACCAAACACATTTTCCTGACTCTTGAACCAACGTCCGGCCTGGGCCACCATGCTTTTAAGCTCAAAATGGCTGCCTGTATCATATTGGCTGTCGGCATATTGCACAGAGCCAAACATTTCTTTACTACTGCCGGAAGACAAAGCTTCTTCAAAGGCCCCTGTCAGCATATCATCTCCCATAGATACCAAGGTTAATTCTGCCAACTGCGCTTGTTCATAAGGCTTGGCCAGGCTTTTATCAAAAGCTCCCTGGGCCACCCAATAAGTACGCGTTCCGTCGTGCCCTTCCGTCAGCGTATAGCGATAAACACCCAAGGTATCACTCAGCAAACGCAAAGAAGATCCGTCTGCCAAAGAGTAGGCCACCAAGCGTTGCGTAGCGGAAGGTCTGCCGTCTAACAAAAACGATGCCTGTGTCGTACGTCTAAACCCCACATAGCTGTCTAACCCTTTGACCACTACTTGCTCAAAACTATCCACTTCGCGCACTTCGCCCTGATAATGCTCCAACAGCAAGCGGTTGGCGCCGTTTACGGCATTTCCGCCGTATATATTGCCGATGATAGTAGTATTACCCGTCAAAACCAAAGTATTATTTTTAGTTTCTGCGGAAGCATTTTCCGAAAATCCGGCATAGACATCTCCATTTATAGTGCTGTCTTTAAGAATTACCTGATTGCCGGAAGCGGCCCCGCCGCCGCTATACCCGCCGTAAACATTGCCGGAAAGCTCCGAGTCAGCAATCACTACTTTATTTGCGCTGGCACTTCCGTTGGCTGATTGTCCGCCGTAAAAAGTACCCCCGCTTAAACGGCTGTTTACAATCGTTAAGCTGTTTTGCGTGGCAGAACTTGCCCCAAAACCACCAGCCAAAACGGCCCCTCCTTGCGTTGCGCCGGACACAGAAAGCATATTTTTATCAGCCGCGCCCGATACGCTGTACCCGCCATAGGCCGCAGTACCCGCAGAAGCACTTTGCAAAGAAACCTGATTTTGGCTTGCCGCACCGCTAGTAGCATATCCGCCATAGACAGAAGTGCTATCTCCAAGCATTGCCCCCGCCGAAACCGACACTTTATTCTGCCACACAGCACCGCCTGCTGCATTATAGCCGCCGTAAATATTGCCGCTGATGTCGCTGGAAGAGCCGATGCGTACTTCATTATGCCAAGTGTTTCCCGCACCCGCGCCGTATCCGCCATACACATTCCCTGTTACTTGTGTTTCTTCGGCTAAAACCAGGTTATAAGAAGCATCTGCCAAAACACTCGCCCCGCCATAAATATCTGCCGATACGGCTCCTGTATCTAACAAAGACACTTGATTATGTTGCGCGTTCCCGCCGTTAGAAAAGCCCCCATACACCGCATTTGTGCCGTCTGTATTACCGATAACAGAGCCGCCTGTTACCACAACTTCATTGTAGGATACGGCTCCGGCATTGGCACTATACCCCGCCGCGGCGGTGGTATCTAACTGAGTGGCATTATCCAGACGGACCACATTATACAGAGCCTGGCCGTTAAAGGTTTCCCCACCGATAACTCTATTCCCTGTCAGGGCATTATGTTCAATCGTACTGCCGTTTAAAATAACGGCATTGGATTGCGCCGTTGCCGCACCTTGCCCCGCCACCACATTACTCTGCAAAGAAACATTACCCACCCGCAAAATATTATTGCTGGCATTTTGTTCTTGCGAAATGCCGCTGACCACATTGGGCGATTGAATCGTACCGCCCACCAGGCGCAATTCATTTTCCAAAGCACTGCCGCTTTGGGTTTGCCCCACAATAATATTTCCGTTAAACAAACCGCCGTTGATGGTAAGCGTATTAGCGGAAGTATCCGTTTGGGGAGTGGCTTCTTGATCAAACACCAAATCCCCGGTAAATCCGCCGCTGAAAACGCCGCTCTGCCCGGTGCCCCCCCAAACCAGCAAAGGCAACAAGCATAAACAAAAGGACCAACTTATTTTTTTCATACCCCCTCCTTTCCTGCTACTCCTTACGCTCATTATAATTTGATTTTTTTCCTTTTCGCCCGGGCAAATTTATACTATATTTTAAGACTGACGAAAGGGCTCTTAATTTGATAGAGTAGAGAAACAAGCCAATCTACGGAGATAAACTATGACAAAAAAAGGACGCGTGATTATTTTGATGATGGATTCCTTCGGCATCGGCGGGGCCAAAGATGCCGCCCGGTTTGGAGATGACGGCGCCGACACCTTAGGCCATATTGCCCAAGCACGCGGGCGTTTAAATATTCCCAATTTATCTTATTTAGGGCTTTTACGCGCGGCCTTAGTCAGCAGCGGTAAGGACATTCAATTAGAAGAGCAAGATATTCCTTCCGTTTTAATTCCTGCCAAATACGGCTATATGAAAGAAGTCAGCAAAGGCAAAGACACTTCTTCGGGTCATTGGGAAATGGCCGGTGTACCCGTAACTTTTGATTGGGGTTATTTTAAGCCGGATTATCCTTCTTTCCCGCCGGAACTGATTGAAAAAATCTGCCAAGAAGCAGGTTTAGACGGCATTTTGGGCAACAAAGCCGCATCGGGTACGGAAATTATTGAAGAATTCGGCGAAGAACATATCCAAACCGGCAAACCCATTTGCTACACGTCTGCCGACAGCGTATTTCAAATTGCCGCGCATGAACAACATTTTGGCTTGGAAAGACTTTACCAAGTATGCGAAATTGCCTTTAAACATTTAAAACCTTACAATATCGCCCGCGTGATTGCGCGGCCTTTTGAAGGAGAAAAAAAGGGAGAGTTTAAACGCACCAAAAACCGCCATGACTATTCCGTTACACCGCCGTCAAAAACTTTATTGGACGTAATGAAAGAAAACGGCGGGAACGTAATTTCCGTAGGGAAAATTTCCGATATTTTTGCCGGACAAGGCATTACGCGCGCGGTGAAAGCTTCGGGATTGGAAGAGTTATGGAATGTCACTTTAGACGAAGTAAAAAATGCCCCCGATAATAGCATTGTTTTTACCAACTTTGTGGATTTTGACATGACGTGGGGACATCGCCGCGATGTGGAAGGATACGCGCAAGGCTTGGAATATTTTGACAAACGCCTGGCGGATTTAGCGCCGCTGCTTAAAGAAAAAGATATTGTCTTTATTACCGCCGACCATGGTTGTGACCCGACCTATAAAGGCACCGACCATACGCGCGAAAACGTACCTGTTATTATGTTCGGCCCCGGTGTGCAACCGGGCTTCATCGGCGAACGGGAAACGTATGCAGACCTGGGCCAAACCGCCGCCGAATATTTAGGCTTACCGCCATTACAAACAGGCAAGAGTTTTTTGCATGAGTAGCCACCACCCCCCGCCACACCGCGGGGGTTAAAAATTATAAACTTTCATACTACCGCTTGTTTCATCGGGAGAGCTTTTGCCGGTGAGCATTTTACAAACGTTCTCTCCCCGTTGGTTATCGCTGGAACAAAAGTCTAAGTGGTCGCGCACACCGCCAATGCCAAAATAAGGGTTGCTTCTTCTGATTGTCCAATTTGTGCCAGATTGCTCTATCCACAAATATCCATTGATATAACAAACATTGGAAGATCCAACCGGATGACAATTCGTTAAATTATACCCGACTTCTAAATCTTGCAAAGCAATATTGCCCGCATCACCATTGGCCAAATAATATATTTCCATCGCTTTACGCATATCATTAGCTACAATATACAGCTCGCTGGCGCGGCTTCTGTCCACAGCTCTGTTATACTGCGGCAAAGCTACTGCGGACAATATACCGATGATTAAAACCACTACTAATAATTCTATCAACGTAAAACCTTTCGCAAAACCATGAGCCATGCTGAAATGTTTTTGCTTAGCATCTTCCCTATTTTTATTAGGTACGTAAAGGCTACTACTTTTATGTTTTAACAGCTTTAATACCGCTTTAGATGCGTTTTTCATACGTTCTCTCCTTTTTTGATTTAATGGGTATACTCCCATTAAATCAAAAAAAAAAAACGAGTCAAGTATTTTCTTTTTTCCCGACGGAAATAGTGTTACTTTTTTAATCAGCAAAATAGAAGATCATGGAAAATTGTTTGCCCAAACACAGACAAGCCACCGAAGAAGCCGTCCGCAACTACTGAAAAATAAATGTTACTCTATTCTGATTTTTCAAATTTAAGATGATTTTGGCGGATTTAGTTTGTGCGCGGTGTAGCGTCAGCTACATAAGCACAAAGAGACGTCAAAAGGACTTAAATTTGGAAAATGGTTGAGCCTAAAAGTAACACCGCCTAAAACTTTACGTTTTAGGCGATGTACGAAACCTAAACAACCGAAAATGTCTTTTAAAAAGCTAAAATATAAAAAGGAGATTTTTATATGTTAGAAAAAATTTTTGAAGTCAGATATGACGAACTAGACCCCCACGGGCACATCAGCCCCGTCAGCTTATTGCGCTATTTTCAGGAAGCGGCCGCGCTGGACGCACAAAGTTTTGCATTCGGTTGGGAGAATATCCAACAAAACCGCTTAGGCTGGGTATTAACTCATATGCAAGTGGAATTTTTACAAACAAACGTCAAACGCCAACCGGTCCAGATCCGCACTTGGCATGCGTTCTCTGAGAAAATTTTAAGCCGCAGAGAATTTGAATTTTTAACCGAAGACGGCGCCACCTTGGCCCGCGGTGCCAGCTGGTGGTTGCTGATGGATGTAGATAAACGCCGCATTACCAAATCTCCCCCGGAGCTTTTGGCGCTAAACCCGGCCGAGCCGAACTTTTTGGTACAAGAAGAAAATTTCAAACGCACTCCTGCCGCTGATGCCGTTTCTTTACCCGCCGTTCTTATTACCACCCGCCGCGAAGATTTAGACTTAAACGGCCACGTCAACAATACCCACTATGCGGCTTGGGCCTTGGAAAAATGCCCCCGAAGGGAAAACATTACAAAAATTATTAATTAATTTTAAAAACGAATGCCGCGACGGCGAAACCATTTCCGTCAATACATTGCAGGAAACAGAGCATCTGCGCCATCACTGCTTGCTAAAGTCAGACGGCAAAGAAGCCGCCCACGCCATTACTTATTGGCAATAATCCCCTTTCCCCCGCGACTTAAAACGCGGGGGTTTATTTTGAATCCGCCCATTTGTATTTGCTACACTAAGCTATATGAGTATGATTGTTATTTTACTGATGTTATGTTTTAACGCGCTGTTGGCCGCTTATGAAATGGCCCTGGCGTCAGCTTCCCGCACGAAACTATCCATTCTTACCCAAGAGAAAAAACGCGGTGCGGAAAGTGCTTTATACATGAAAGACCACATGGAAGGCAGCCTGGCCACCATACAAATAGGTATTACCCTGGTGGGGGCCATTGCCGCGGCGGTAGGCGGAGCCGGAGCTGATGAGTGGTTTGCCCCTTGGTTGCAAAAAACCTTTCACTTACCTGTTAAAATTTCCAATGCGTTGGCGGTTATTTTAGTAGTTTTGCCGTTAAGTTTTTTTACCATTGTTTTTGGAGAACTGACCCCCAAAACCTTTGCCCTGAAAAACAAAGAATGGGTGGTGCTTACCTTTTCCCCCTATATGCGCCAGCTGTACCGCTTGCTATATCCCATTGTGTGCGTGATGGAGGCAATCGTCGGTCTGTTAACCAAGAAAACCATGCGTAAAAACTCCGACCCCAAAGCCGCTCAAAAAGCCGCCATGGCGGATTTGCGCGCGGCGGTATCCATTGCTTCTTCTTCGCGCTTGTTTGGCAAAGCGGAAGAAAAAATCGTACTTTCCAGCGCCATGTTTTGCACACGCAAAATCAAAGAAATACAAGTGCCGTTGGAACAAGTATATATGTTGTACGCCGCCGACAGCATTGCAGATACTTTTGTTAAAGCCCACCTGGATATGCACACCCGCTTTCCGGTCTGTGAACAAAAAGACAATCCGCAAAGCATCATCGGATACCTAAACTTTAAAGATATTTTTAACGCCACCAAAACCGCCGCCCAAGGCACTATTCCCACAACGCGTTCCATTTTGCGCCCTATCATACGTTTAGATGAAGACACCATCATTTCTGCCGCATTGGAAAGACTCATGAAAACCAAACAACATATTTGCTTGGTCACCGATGATGAACGTATTACCGGCATTTTAACCTTGGAAGATATTTTTGAAGAATTGGTGGGCGAAATAGAAGACGAGTATGACTTTTTCCAAGCCTATATCCGTCCGTTTGGCGACGGATTAATCGTCAGTGCTACCGCCAAAATGGTTGATGTTTTCAAACAATTTAATTTGCCAGTTCCCGCCGATATTGCCCCGACAGAAACAGCCGAACAATGGTCTGAGCGGCACGCGGGGCACAGCTTAAGCACCAGCGAAACGATTGCCGCCGACGGCTTACACATGGCCGCGCGCAAGTTCAGACGCCATAAGCTGATGGAAGTTTTGGTAACCCTTGCATAAAAAAACCGGGGCTTGCACCCCGGTTTTTTTATAAAATTTCGCGTTTTTTCAGTTCTTCTTCCAGCTGGGCGGCATTTTGAAAATGGATAGCGTCCATACCCACATTTTGTGCCGCACCGACATTGGTAATATTATCATCAATAAAAACACACTTTTCGGCACGCAAATCAAACTTCTCTAAAAAACGCTCATAAATGCGCGGGTCCGGCTTGATTAATTTTTCTTCCCCGCTGACCAATACGCCGTCTAATTGACGAAAAACTTCAAACATTTCTTTAGCTTTCGGGAAGGTCTCTGCGGACCAATTGGTCAGGCCATAAACTTTATAGCCTTTGGCTTTTAAACTCCAAAAAATTTCTTTTGTTCCTTCAATATCGGGGCCAAACATTTCATGCCAACGCGGAAAATAAGCATCTATCTGCGCGGCATAAGCGGGATATTCTTTTTTTAGGATTTCTGCCCCTTCGGCAAAAGAGCGGCCGGCATCTTGGCGGGCGTTCCAGGCATTGTTACAAACATTGGCTAAAAACCATTCCATTTCTTCGGTAGAAGAAAAAATTTTGCGGTACAGATAACGCGGATTCCAATCGGCAAATACACCACCTAAATCAAAGACAATGGTCTTCATTTTTCCCCCTATGGCAGTTTCTTTTATTGTAACTTTAATGCCTAAAAAAGAAAAGTATTTTTTTAACTAAAAAACGCCGAATCCAAAAACGGATTCGGCGCTTTGCTGTTCAAATCAACCGACTACAACACCAAGGTATCTTCCATGTCCGGGCCGGTGGAAACCAAGGCCAACTGCGGGTGCGGATAAACCTCTGCCGAAAGTTTTTTAATACTATTTAAAAATTCTTTGGCTTCATCGGTAAAATCTTCATAACTCTTAATATGTTCGTTTCCTTCAAACATATCAATATGCGTAATGGCAATTTTGGTGGCATTATTAATCATAATAGCGCGGGAAGCGGAGCGCTTTTCAAACGCACCCACACGGCGCAAGCGTTTACTTACCGAGCCGATTTCATGCCCTTTGGTGTGATAAATTTCCAATTCTTCTTCGCTGGTCATTTCTTTTTCCAGCGGTCCCGGACCAACGCGGGTAATATACGGCTTAAAGACTACATACACATCACGCACGCTCTTGGGGCCTAAGCCGGCTTCGCCCAAAAAGGTGGAAGCGGTTGTATCGCGCGAAGTTACAAACGGATATTCTCCGTGCAACAGCGAAAGCTTCATACCTTGCGTGCCTTCCAGCAAGATTTTTTGGCCCTTATCCAAAGCGCCGTTTAAAAGTTCGGGCACATCTTGAATAAAATCTTTCAAAAGCGGATCATCTTTGGCAAATTTTACATCGCGCCGCTCAATGCGGTGTTTCACCGCTTGCCCAAGCCCGGTCCCCACACTGCCGATATGCTCCATAAAGTGGCTGGCGGCTTTTTCGGCGGCGGTTTCTTCCTCTGTAATCAGCACGGCATACGGGTCAATGATCAGGCGGTCGCGCGTGCCCGTCAACTCTACTTCTTTGAGCAGCCACTCAGTTTTTGTATAAGCTCCGGCTCCCAACACAAGTTTAGTGTGCGGGTTTAAGAATCCCGACGGAATATTTTTAAGCGTGTAAGATTTGCCGTCAGCCACCACCGTATGGCCGGCATTGGGCCCGCCTACACGCACACAATAGTCATAATCGCCTTTATAAGACAAATAAGCCGAAATTTTCCCCTTTCCTTCATCACCGGCTTGACCGCCGCATACAATATCTATCATTTTTTGCCTCCTGCTTGTTCGGCAGAAAGCCCTATATAAGAGCAAATCTGCAATTCAAGCATTTTCTGTTTGGTTTTGTTGTCTAGGTTCAAACTTTCTATAAATGGTTTGAAATCTTGCGCCGTTACGGCTTGGGCGCGGGTAAAGTTTTTGAGTTTTTCATACGCGCCCGATACTCCTGCGGCGCGCAATATACATTGATAGGCTTCGGCCAATACTTCCGGGTGGGAAAGCAATTCTTCTTTCGCCAAAGAGCTGTTAAAATCTGTCTTTTTGATGCCTTTTAGCAAAGACAAATAAGCCAGCAAACAATGCCCCAAAGCTACCGGAACATTTCTTAATGCGGTAGAGTCAGACAAATCCCGCTGTAAACGCGATACCGGCAATTTTTGGCTAAAAAAGCCCAACAAAGCATTGGCTACGCCTAAATTTCCTTCCGCATTTTCAAAGTCTATCGGATTTATTTTTTGCGGCATAGTGGAAGAGCCCACTTCTCCGGCAATAGCTTTTTGTTTAACGATGCCGGCAGAAATGTAACGCCACATATCTTGGCTAAAATCCAACAAAATAGTATTTATGCGCCGCAAATTATCAAACAGCTCTGCGTAGCTGTCGCGGTTGTCCACCTGGGTAGAAACAGGGCTTAAAAAAAGTTTTATTTTTCGGTTTTTGTTTAATTGAGCAATCAAACGTTTGGCGGCGGCGGGCCAATTTACCTTTGGAAAAACAGCCAAATGCGCGTTGTAACTGCCCACGGCACCACCGGCTTTGCAAGAGATTTGCTGTTTTCTCAGTTGTGCAATTTGTCGGGCCAAACGCGTTTCAAATACTTTTAATTCTTTGCCGAAGGTGGTCGGCACCGCCGGTTGGCCGTGCGTGCGGGCCAACATCACGCCGCGGGCATATTTGCGGGCGCGGGAACAAAGCTCCTTTTGTAAATCCACCAAAGCAGGCAGCAACACTTCCCCCAAAGCGGACGAAAGCATTTGTCCGTAAGCCAAGCTGTTAATATCTTCGCTGGTTAGGGCAAAATGCACCCACGGCACCCGATGGGCAAAACCAAACTCGCTGAGTTTGTCTGCCACAAAATATTCTACTGCTTTAACGTCGTGATTGGTGGCGGGGCGGCCGTTGTGGCCTTGGCGCTCTATTTTTTCTAGAGTTTCCAAATCTTCACAAGACAGAGAAGATATTTTTTCAAGCAGTGCTTTTTCTTTAGCGGAAAAAGGTTTAAATTCGGGCAAGTGCAAGCTTTCCAACGTCAAAAGCCACGCACTTTCGGCACGTACGCGGGCCACGGCAAAGGCTGACTCACCGCAAGCGGAGCGCAAGTCTGCTAAATTGTTTTTATACCGCCCGTCTAAAGGGCTCAAAAAATCTTCTCTCATACGTTTTTATTTTAGCAAATTACATGCTCTCTCATACGGCTAAAAAAGCATTAAAAAACCGCGTTTTTAAAAACGCGGTTTTAATACTATCAAAGACTTCCATTATACACTTGCCCAATCTCCCAACCTTGTGCTTGTAAATTTTTACAAATCTTATTTCCTATCTCCGAACGACCGTTACAAACATGGACAGAACTGCCGTTACTATACCTCTGGGTCATCAGAAAATACTTTTCCCCATTTCTACTTTTTCCCTCATGTACCTGTACATAACAAAGACCAAACGTACATTGAGCATTGTAACCAAAGTATTTACTTAGACAATAGTCCCCACTACAATCTAAGGAAGATCCTATATCTATGTCCAAGGTTGCTGTAGCATTATTTCCCAAAAAGTCATTATCTTCTATTCCGTTAGTCATCACATAAACTTCTAGCCCTTTTTCTATATTACTCATCATGATCAGGGCCTCTGACAAACGAGCTTTTTCCACAGCAATGGTATATTGCGGTAAAGCCACCGCTGACAATATACCGATGATTAAGACCACTACCAATAGTTCAATGAGCGTAAAACCTTTTTTCATTTTTCTTCTCCTTGCGGGCCGATATGCTACGGCAAACGGCATTTTATTTTGCCCGCACTGCCATTTCATACAAAGTATAGCAAAAAAAATGAGTCAAGTTTTTTCTTTTTTTCCTTCAGAAATAAAAAAGAAACACCGCAGAAAACATTATGTTCTCTGCGGTGTAATCAAACAAACAAAAGCTTTTATTCGGCTGTTTCCGGTTGGGATACCTGTTCGGTTTTTACCAAATTTTCAAACGGGCCGAAACCGCATTGTTCGTTCCAACCGCCGCCCAAAGCTTTAGCCAGGCTGATTAAAGCCAACAGCTCGCTTTGACGTGCGGAAGCCAAAGACATTTCCGCCTGTAATAAATTGCGTTCTACGTCCAAGAGTTCCATTGTGCCGATAAGGCCTGCATCTTCTTGCTTTTTAGTCAAATCATAGCTACGGCGCAAAGCTTCGGTTTGTTTTCGGCGGATTTCAAACATTTCGCGGTTGATGCGGTTGGAATTTAACGCATCTAATGTTTCCTTAAAAGCGGTCTGTACCACCTTTTCATAAGCGGCCAACATTTCTTCGTACTTGGCTTTGGCGGCTTTGCTTTGGGAAACCAATGCCCCACCCGCAAAAATGGGCTGACCTACTTGGCCCGCAAAGGCCCACATTCCGGCGGGATTGCGGAAAAGTTGGTTGAGTTGGTTGCTGGCAAAACCGGCGGCCGCCGTTAAAGAAATATCCGGGAAATAGGCCGCTCTGGCCGCACCGATACGGGCATTGGCGGCTATCAGTTGCCCTTCAGCACTGCGCACGTCCGGGCGTTTGGCCAATAACTCAGAAGGCAACCCCGTCGGCACCAAAGGCAATACGGCAATATCTCTTAAATGGCCTTCTCTGTTGATGGTTTCTTCCACAATGGCACGCGGGGAGCGCCCCACCAACACCGCCAAAGCGGTTTCCGCTTGGGAAATATTCAACTCCAGCTCTTTAGCAGTGGCTTCTACGGAATACATATCCGCTTCTACCCGGCGCAAATCCACTTCGGTAATATAGCCCGCATTGTAGCGGCTGGTGTAAATACGCACGCTTTCTTTGCGGGTATCTAAAGTGCGTTGGGCAATTTCCAATTGAGCGTCCAACATACGCAAAGTGAAATAAGTAGTGGCTACTTCACTGGTCAAAGAAAGAAGTATCGTGTCTTTGGCTGTCATGGTGGACAAAAGTTCCGCGCGCGCCGCTTCACTTAAACGGCGGTATTTACCCCATAAGTCTAATTCAAAAGAAGCCACAATGGTCCCGGTACTCAAAGTCTGCCCGGAATAATAATCATTTCCGGAGCGTCCGCTCCCGCCTTGTAAACCAATAGTCGGCAGTTGGTCTGCCACCGCCAACCCTACCGCCGCACGCGCCGCATCTACGCGGGCTATGGCTTGGCGCAAGTCTTTGTTATACTGCAAGGCTTCCGCTTCCAAGGCATTTAAGGTGTTGTCTTCAAACATCGTCCACCATTGATGATTTTCAAATACGCTGAAATCATCGGTTGCCGCTTGCGCGGGCAAATCCAACTCCGGTCTTTTATAATTGGGCCCCATCATACAACCGGACAAAACGGCAGTAGCAAACAGCACACACAGCCATGTTTTAAATTTCATGAGTTCCCTCCAATTTTTCCCCCTGGGTGGCAGGCTTTTTCTTTTCCTTTAAGCCACCCGAAATAATGTAGAAGAACATCGGCACAAACATCGGTGCGATAATGGTAGCGGCCAACATACCAAACACAACGGCCGTACCGATGGAGTGGCGGCTGGCGGCCCCGGCGCCCGAACTGATAGCCAAAGGTACACAGCCCAAAATGAAGGCCAAAGAGGTCATCACAATAGGTCTAAAGCGCAACTTGATGGCTTGCAAGGCCGCGTCAAAAGCGCTGACGCCTTGTTCTTTAATCATAACGGCAAATTCTACAATTAAAATAGCGTTTTTAGCGGCTAACCCGACCAAAGCTACCAACGCGATTTGGAAATAAATATCATTATCCAACCCGCGGCAATACGTGCCCAATAAGGCACCGAAAATACCGAAAGGAACCGCCAAAAGCACCGCAAAAGGCAGGCCCCACTTTTCGTATTGGGCCGCCAAAATCAAGAAGACAACCAACATACCCAAAAGCAACGCCGTGGCGGAAGAACTGCCGCTGATGGTTTCTTGATACGTAGTACCCGTCCAAGCTAAAGAATATTCGTCCCCTAAAACTTCTTTAGCCACTTCTT
This sequence comes from Elusimicrobiaceae bacterium, assembly GCA_017501565.1. Taxonomy (GTDB): domain Bacteria; phylum Elusimicrobiota; class Elusimicrobia; order Elusimicrobiales; family Elusimicrobiaceae; genus Avelusimicrobium. Next base: position 21,314 of record JAFVWP010000017.1, read on the forward strand.
GCAATGCGGCAATGGATTGGCCCGTACTATATCCCGGTGCAGGCGTAGCCATAATTTTAGCCGCGGGGAAGGCATTGTAGCGTTCCACCACTTCAGGGCCTAAAATGGGGGTTAATGTTACAAAGGAAGCCAAAGGCACCATATCCCCATTGGCGGAACGGACAAAAATCTCGCCTAATTGTTCGGGGCGGGCGCGGTAATCGCCTTCCGCTTGCATCATTACCTTAAAGCTACGGCTAAATTTGGTAAAGTCGTTCACATAAGCCGTACCAAAAGTGCCTTGAATACCGGCATACAATTCTGCCAAAGGCACATTCATAGACATCGCTTTAATCTCGTCCACTTTCAAATCATACTGCGGAGTAGCGGCGGAAAACGTAGTACTCACGCTGGAAAATTCCGCCCGTTTTTGCGCAGCGGCAATAAATTCATTTACTTTAGCCGATAAAGTTTGGCTGTCCGAGCCGACGCGGTTTTGAATATACCCTTCCAAACCGCCTGTGGTACTCATACCCATAATCGGCGGCGGGTTAAACGGCATTACAATCGCCCCCGGAATGGCGGCGGCTGCCGCTTTGGCAATAGCGGCCAAGGTACCAAAAGAAGACAAAGCCTGCGTTTCACGTTCTTTCCAGGGTTTCAAAGAAATAAACGAAGCCACAGAGCTGGTTTTCTGTGTACTGCTGAGCATATCAAAGCCGGCAAAGGTTAACTCATCGGAAACGGCCGGTTGCTCTTTGATAATTTTCTGCACTTGTTCGGCGATACCTTCGGCTTGCGTCAAAGAAGAAGCCGGGTCTAACATCGTAGCCATCATGAGCATACCTTGGTCTTCGTCCGGCAATAAACTGCCCGGCACAATTTTAAAAAGCCCCAGCGTAGCTCCCCAGAACAAAAGTACCGCTAAAATAGCCACCGGGATACGGCGTAAGAAAAATCCGGCCAAACCGGTGTATTTGTCGGTTACTTTATCAAACCATTGGTCAAAACGGAAGAAGAAACCGCTTTCTTTGTGCTTCATATCTTTTAAAAGCAAAGCACACAAAGCCGGGGTCAAGGTCAAGGCCACTAACCCGGAGATAACCACAGACACCGCAATCGTAATGGCGAATTGTTGATACATGATACCGGTAAATCCACCCATAAAAGCCACCGGCACAAATACCGAACACAACACCAATACAATAGCCACTACCGGGCCGGTTACTTCGTCCATAGCTTTAATGGTAGCTTCTTTGACCGGTAAGTGTTCATCGTGCATGATACGTTCTACGTTCTCAATCACCACGATAGCATCATCTACCACAATACCGATAGCAAGCACCAACCCGAACAGGGTAAGTGTATTAATAGAAAAACCTAACAAAAGCATACCCGCAAAAGCACCTACAATAGATACAGGTACCGCCAAACAAGGAATCAAGGTAGCGCGCCAATCGTGCAAGAACAAATACACCACCAAAAACACGAGTACCATGGCTTCTATTAAGGTATGGATTACTTCTTCTACTGAAGCGTTTACAAATAAGGTAGTATCGTAGGCGACTTTATACTCAATACCGCCCGGGAAATTGGCGGCCAGTTCGTCCATGCGTTGCTTAACGGCTTTGGCCGTAGCTACGGCATTGGCCCCCGGAGAAAGATAAACCCCGATAGGGACAGCCGGTTTTTCATTGAAAAACCCGGTAAATTCATAGGTTTGGCTGCCCAACTCCACCCGGGCAACGTCTTTCAAGCGCAAGGAAGTGCCGTCCGGATTGGCCCGCAAGATAATTTCTTCAAATTCTTCGGCCGTTTTCAAACGGCCCGGCGCCACAATGGAATACATTCTGTCCACGGCTGTCTTTAAAGGGGGTTGCCCGATTTTACCCGCCGCACGCTGCGTGTTTTGGGCTTGAACGGCAGCCATAACATCGGTAACAGAAAGGGCCAATTGACTCATGACGTCCGGTTTTAACCAAATACGAATAGCGTAATCATTAGCCGTCATGACTTGCGCATCGCCTACCCCTTCAATACGTTTCAAATCGTCCACGACGTTAATTAAGGCATAGTTGCCGATATAGGTGGTATCATATACACCCGAAGGGGAATACATGGTAATTAACTGCAAAATAGCGGAAGATTTTTTATCTACGCTTACCCCATAACGGCGCACGTCTTCGGGCAAAGTAGCGGTAGCGGATTGCACGCGGTTGTTGACGTTAATCATCGCCTGGTCCGGGTCCGTACCGACGTTAAAATAAACGAGCAAATTCATATCGCCGTTGGAAGAAGAAGTAGAGTTCATATACAACATATCTTCCACGCCGTTGATTTGTTGTTCTAACGGAGCGGCCACCGTGTCGGCAATTACTTCCGGGCTGGCGCCGGGATATTGGGCCGATACTTGAATAGACGGAGGGGTTAAATCCGGATATTGTTCAATAGGCAGCATTGTAATAGAGACAATCCCCGCCAACAAAATCAGCAAAGAAATAACCGTAGAAAAAATGGGGCGGTTAATAAAAAATTTAGAAAACATACGCAGTCCCCTTAGTTTTTCGTTTCGGTTGTTTCTTGGGCAGGGGCCACGTCTTGTTCGTCGCTTTCCACCCCTTTGCCGATGGCTTTGTCAAAGGCATCTACATCAATAGCGGTAGCCGTGCTGGGAGCCGTAGGCAACGCAGAAGCCGGCAAAGCAAAATCTTGCACTTGCGGGCTGACCAACATTTCGGGTTTCATCTTAATCAAACCGCTGGAAATAATGGTTTCGCCGCCTTTTAAGCCTTCGCTGACGATATACAAATCATCTTGTAATTGGGCGGTAATGGGTTGGGCTTTAAGTTTGTTATCCGAGCCTACCACATAAACCAGGTTACCGGTGGGAGTGCTTAATACCGCAGAAGCGGGAACTAATACCGCATCTTTATAGGTCGCCCCGATCAAACGGACCCGGATAAATTGACCCGGCATTAACATACGTTGGTTTTTGGGGTTCGGAAACTCCGCCTTGATAGCCAAAGAAGCGGTTTTGACATTTTCGGTGCTGTCAAAGAAAATGATTTTTCCTTTTTCGGGATAAACACGTCCGTCAGAAGTAATGGCTTCTACATAAAGAGGAGTATCGCCTTTTTCGTCCAACGTAATAGTACCGGATAAATAACCGCTGGCTAATTTATAAAATTGGGAGCTGGGCATAGAGAAGTTAGCCCACAAGGGGTGAATTTGCACCATGGTGGTCAGCAGTCCGTTTCCCGCCGGAGAAACCAAACTGCCCACGGATTGGGCTTCTTTACCGGTAATGCCGGAAATAGGGGCCAATACCTTGGTATATTCTAAATTGATTTTGGCTTCATTGACACCGGCCTTCGCTACTTTTACCGCCGCTTGGGCCGCTTCGTAGGCAGAAAGAGAATCATCATAATCTTTGCGGCTGACGGCATTGTCTGCACGCAATTTTTTCATACGTTCAAAATCACGTTTGGTGCGGCTTTCTTCGCTTTGGGCTTGGGCCAAAGCACCTTCGGCTTTTTGCAAAGCCACTTCATATTCTTTCGGATCAATTTGAAAAAGTTGGGTACCTTGTTTTACATAAGCACCTTCATCAAACAAACGGGCTTGTAAAATACCGCCCACCTGGGCACGTACCTGAATTTCCAAAGAGCCTGCCACCTGGGCCGGGTATTCAATGTTCCAAGGCAAATCCGTTTTCAGCACTTTAACGGCCGTTACGGGCATAGCCACGTTTTCTGTTTGTTTCGCCGCTTTTTTACAAGCAGCCAAACCGCACAAGGCGGTACTTATCATCACTACGGCGGTGATTTGTGTTATTTTTTTCATTTGCATTTCCCCTTTGTCCCCCGAAATACGAGAGAAAATCTGCCGGTTGCCCGGCTAAGTGCCTGGGCAACCTATATACATAGAATTGTATAAAATTTAGCGTTACTGACAATATTTTTCTACTTTTTTTTTATACTAAAGAAAAATTGCTACAATAACTCCATGAGCGAAAAAGAAAAAATGTTAGCCGGCCTGTTCTACAACGCCGCCGATGAAAAACTTACCCAAGCGCGCCATCAGGCGCGCCGCCTGCTGTGGAAATACAATGCCACGGACCCGGCCGATGCAGAGCAAAGAACACAGCTGCTTCAACAGCTCTTGGGCAAAGCCGGTAAAAACCTGACCATTGAACCGCCTTTCTTTTGCGATTATGGAAGCCAAATCTTTTTTGGCGATCATGTTTTCTTAAATTTTAATTGCACGATTTTAGATTGCGCCCGCGTGGATATTGGCGACGGCTGTATGTTTGGCCCCAATGTGCAGATTTATACGGCCACCCACCCCATAGAGCCTAAAGCCCGCAGAGAGGGTAAAGAATTTGCCGCCCCGATTAAAATAGGTAAAAACGTGTGGATCGGCGGCGGGGCGATTATCTTGCCGGGCATCACGATTGCAGACGGAGCCGTAGTGGGAGCCGGGGCGGTGGTAACTAAAGACGTCCCTGCCGGAGCGGTGGTGGTAGGAAACCCCGCCAAAAAAAGACGCCAATTTTACGAGTTTAATTCTGCTCAATAACCTTTTTTACCGCTTGTGCCGAGAGCTACATTCTGCTTATATGTGAAAAAAGACACAGGGGGTAAAAAATGAAAATCGTATTTTTTGACGTAGATAAAATCACGCGCGAGTATTTGCAAAACAAACCCATAGGTTGTGGGGAAGTAATCCTTTTGGAAGAAAGTTTGGAAAACATTTCTCCCACGCAATACCGGCAAATAAAAGATGCCGAAGTGATTTCCGTTTTCGTTCATACGGCTTTACGCATGAACAATGAGTCTTTGGATAAATTTCCCGCTTTAAAGCTCATTGCCACCCGCTCCACCGGGTTTGACCATATAGATTTAAACTACTGCCAAAAGCGTAAAATAGAAGTGGTCAACGTTCCCAAGTATGGGGAATCAAGCGTAGCGGAATTTGCTTTTGGAGCTTTGTTGGCTTTGGTGCGCAGACTCATTCAAGCGCGGACCGATATGAAAAATAATTTCGTGCGCATGAACGAATATATCGGTTTTGATTTATACAATCACACCATCGGTATCATCGGCACAGGGGCTATCGGACGGCACATGGCTAAACTTGCCAAAGGGTTCGGCATGGACATTTTAGCCTATGACTTATACCCCAACGAAGAATTAAGCCGGATTTTAAATTTAAAATATGTTTCTTTAGATGAGCTGTATGCCAAGGCGGACGTGATTTCTTTACACATACCGGCCACGCCGCAAAACTATCATCTGTTAGATGATAAAGCTTTTGAAAAGATGAAAAAAGGGGTCATCATCGTCAATACGGCACGCGGCAGTTTAATAGACCCCGAAGCTCTTTACCGCGCTTTGGTCCGCAAGCAAGTGGCAGGTGCGGCATTGGACGTGCTTGAAAACGAAGATTTTATTATCCATGACGATATTATCTTAAAATCACAGGATATACCGATTGATTTTGCCATGAACACCATCGTCAATGCACGTTTGATGCAAATGAAAAATGTACTGATTACACCGCATATTGCGTTTAACTCCATAGATGCCGTTCACCGGATTTTAAAAACCACCTATGAGAATATAAATGCCTTTTGCGAAGGAAAAATTAAAAATTCCGTCCTTAAAAAATAGGAGATTTATGAAATACGCCCAAGATATGACCCAGCTGATAGGACACACGCCGCTTTTGCGCATCAATGCCTTAAGCGACGGCCCGGGGCAAGTGTTTGCCAAGTTGGAAATGTTTAATCCTTTCAGTGTCAAAGACCGCCCAGCCTTAGCCATGTTGCAAGCGGCGGAAGAAGAAGGCCTTTTACGCCGCGGCCGCACGATAATTGAACCGACCAGCGGCAATACAGGTATCGGCCTTGCTTTTATTGCGGCCGTACGCGGGTATAAAATCATCTTAACGATGCCCGAAAATATGAGCCAAGAACGGATCCGCCTGCTCAAAGCGTTGGGCGCTCAAATTATTTTAACTCCCGCCGAACAAGGCATGCGCGGAGCCATCAGCAAAGCCCAAGCACTGCTGCAAGAAATACCGGGGGCTTTTATGCCCGACCAATTTGGCAATGCACACAATCCGCAGGCGCATAGCCAAACGGCCCTGGAGATTTGGCAAGATTTGGACGGACAGGTGGATTATTTTGTGGCGGGCGTCGGTACCGGCGGCACGATCAGCGGGGTAGGAAAATTTTTAAAAGAAAAGAATCCGCAAGTAAAAATCATTGCCGTAGAGCCGGCAGACTCAGCCGTGCTGAGCGGACACGCACCCGGACCGCATAAAATACAGGGCATCGGCGCCGGTTTTGTACCGCCGATTTTAGATACAAACATAATAGATGAAATTTATCCCGTCACCCAAGAGCAAGCCGCCGAAACCGCTCTTTTAGCCGCGCGCAAAGAAGGCTTGCTCATCGGCATCAGCGGTGGAGCCGCGCTATGGACGGCCTTACAAATTGCCAAACAACCGCAAACACAAGGCAAAAATATCGTCGTTCTTTTGCCGGACAGCGGCGAGCGGTATTTAAGCACTTGGCTTTTTAACGAAGAAACCCCCGCCTAAAGCAGGGGTTTCTTTAAGGCATGGTGTAGTAGTTGTAGCCCCAACGGGCACTTTCATAGTTTCTACCGCCGAAAGATTTACAGGCTCTGTTCGCTGCCGAAGAATCCGTTTTAGCCAAGCAACGCCTTTTAGTATCACCTATTGGGGCGGGATCTATTTCCATTAAAAGATCCGCACTGATACGTATTTGGCAATACAAACTATTTCCATCAGATACAGGATAACACCCCACACTGCCCGGTTCAAATTGGATAGAAAGATTATCCAAATCCGTCGTATAATCTCCGTTAGCCAGCTTATACTCTTGTTGGGCTTTATCTATCGCATTTAAAGTAATCATGCCTTGCGTGGTGCGGCTTTTCAATACCGCCACTTGGTATTGCGGCAAAGCCACTGCTGATAAAATACCGATAATTAAAACCACTACTAATAATTCTATCAGCGTAAAGCCTTTTGCAAAACCATGAGCCATGCTGAAATGTTTCTGTTCAGCATCTTCCCTATTTTTATTAGGTACGTAAAGGCTACTTATTTTATGTTTTAACAGCTTTAATACCACTTTAGACAGCTTTTTCATACGTTCTCTCCTTTTTTGATTTAATGGGTATTCTCCCATTAAATCAAAAAAAAAAACGAGTCAAGTATTTTCTTTTTCTTGCAAATAAACAACAAAATGCTACACTTTATATATGAAAAAACATTTATTTTTATTACCGCTTTTATTATTATTGCCTTTTTGTGCCTGGGCACAAGAAGAATGGGTCATTGAAATGCAAGGTGACCCCGCCATAGACAGCATATCTTCCGTTTTTGAAAAAAATGCAAAAGAGCTTTCCCGTAAAATGCGCGGCAAAACGCGGGAAAACCTGTTGTATAGTATGCCCATCGTATCCAACAAAGACCGCATTGTAAACGGCGCAGGTGCAGAGTATGCCTTGGTGGAATATTACGAAGGGGATCAATTCCGCAAATTTTTGTTTCATGCCGAAACCCCGCAAACCTTCATCACCGCCGCCGCGACGGCGGCAGATGTTTTGGCGGTCAATAAAAAATACGGCATCAATATCGGCTTAACGCAAGCAGATTTTGAATCCTTTTACAAAGAAAAGGCCCAAATCCAAAAAAATGATTTGTTACCTACGGGCAGTGCGTTGTATAAACTTGCGTACAAAGATGTAAACACTCCCAAAGCCAAAAACCGCTGGTTCTTGTTTGAAAACAAAACATTGAGCAAAACCTTTGAGAACGCCGCTGAAAAAAATGCCTATTTAGATAGTTTAAAACCAAAAGAAACCACCGCTAACCAACCCGCCAAACCCACAAAACCGCAACCGCGCAAACAAACCCGCCCGGTGCGCAAAGCCCTTATTTCCGGCGGGACAGCCACCGACAGGGCC
>JAFVWP010000018.1 GCA_017501565.1 Elusimicrobiaceae bacterium
CAACAATATCTATCGGATTACAACCTCTTTTAGGCGAAGGAAACGATGTCCGCATATCAACCTCTATATATTGTTGTTAACAACAGTTAACCTACAATTTGTAGATTGACACACTCTTTTCCTTTCGGCAATAAAATATTTATGAAAATGCGTAAAGAGAGCTGCCGTGAACTTTTAACCATTTGCGGGCTTCTTTATAAGAAGGGTAAAGTTTTGCCACTTCCCGCCAAAAACGTAGGGAATGATTCATTTCCAACAAATGACAAAGTTCATGAACAACGACATAATCAATAATAGATTCGGGCGCGTAACCAAGATAAAAATTAAACGATACGGAAGCGTTACAAGAACAACTGCCCCAACGGGAAGTATTATTTCTTACCGTTACTTTACTGACTTTTTTATTTATTGCTTTACTATATAGAGCTACTTTTTCTTTTACATGATGCAAAAACTTTTTGTGCAGAAAGTCTTTAACCCTGCGAGCGAAAAACTCTTGGCTTCCGGAAACATAAATAACATCACCTTCCTGCCAAACGCCTCTTTTCGCTTCCGGATTATGGCAAAGCACAACTTCCTCTCCCAGAAAAGTAAAACGGCAACCGTCGGTAAATTGTTTGGAGGCACACAAAAAACGAGAATTAGCCAAAAGCCACTCATTGCTTTGGCTTACAAACGTCTGCGCACTTTTTAACGAAGAGCGCAAAGGCAAGGTCAAAACAAATCCTTTATAGTCCGGAGAAACCCGAAGCGTCATCTTGCGGGAACGGGAAGACCGGCGAACGGTTATCGGAAAATCTGAGTCTATTGTTTCAACCATTTTATCAGGTTCTTTTAAGCCGTAAAAAAGGCTATTCTGCGCAAGGTTGGCAACGAAAGCAAGTTTTTAAAGTTTCTCTGGATTTTCAATCCCTTTTGTGCCAATGTTTTATCGTTTTTAATTTTGCTAACTATGGAGAAAAATAAATGGCAATTCGTGTAGCAATAAATGGTTTTGGTCGTATCGGCCGCTTGGTTTTAAGGGCTCTTTACGAAGAAAAACGTGATGATATCGACGTTATCGCTATCAATGACTTGGGTTCGGCTCAGGCCAATGCTCATCTGTTAAAATATGATTCCGTTCACGGACGTTTTAACGAAGATATTTCCGTTGACGAAGCCGATAACCTGATTATCAACGGCAAAAAGATTAAAATCTTAGCCGAAAGAGATCCGGCAAACCTGCCTTGGAAAGATTTGGATATTGATATCTGCTTTGAATGCACCGGTATCTTTACTTCCAAAGAAAAGGCTTCCGTACATTTAGCCGCCGGCGCTAAAAGAGTTCTGGTTTCCGCTCCTTCCGACGGTGCTGACTTGACGGTAGTTTACGGCGTTAACGATGACAAAATCACGGCAAACGATTTGGTAATTTCAAATGCTTCTTGCACCACGAACTGCCTTGCTCCGGTTGCTTTTGTTTTGGAAAAAGAGTTCGGTATTTCTCATGGTTTCATGACCACTATCCACTCTTATACCGGAGACCAGCGCATTGTTGATACTCTGCACAAAGATTTGCGCAGAGCAAGAGCCGCCGCCCTTTCTTCCATTCCGACTTCTACTGGTGCGGCAAAAGCTGTAGGCTTGGTTATGCCGGAATTAAAAGGAAAGCTGGACGGCGTTGCTATCCGTGTACCGACACCGAACGTCTCTATCGTTGACCTTAAATGCGTTATGAAAAAAGACGTAACTCCGGAAGAAGTAAATGCCGCTATGGAAGAATATGCCAACGGTAAGCTGAAAGGCATCTTGGCAGTTAACAAAGAACCGTTAGTTTCTACGGACTTTAACCATACTTCCGTAAGCTCTACGTTCGATGTTTCCCAGACCAAAGTAATCGAAGGAAACTTCCTGCGTATTCTGTCTTGGTATGACAATGAATGGGGCTTCTCTTGCCGTATGGGCGACACCGCCGCAGCTATGGGCAAGTTCCTTTAATACAGATTGGAGAAAAGCGGTCTTTTCTGATGGAAAGGCCGCTTTTTTTCGTTTCTTACGGAGAATAAAATGAATAACTTTAAAACTCTTGATGACTATGATTTCAAAGGTAAAAGAGTGCTGTTGCGTGCGGACTTAAACGTACCGGCGAAAAACGGCGTAGTTACCGATACAACCAGAATTGACCGTGTTGCTCCGACCATAAAAGAATTGGCGGAAAAAGGCGCACGGGTGATTGTCGTATCCCATTTCGGACGGCCGGACGGAAAGAAAGTTCCGGAAATGTCCTTGAAAATCGTTTTTGATGATTTGGGAAAAGCTTTGGGCAAAGATATTCCTTTGGCTTTTGTTGATGACTGCATCGGCGAAAAAGTTGCAGACGAAGTTGCCAAGATGAAAGACGGTGAAGTTCTTTTGCTTGAAAACCTCCGCTTTTATGCGCAGGAAGAAGATAACGATGCTGATTTTGCCAAAGAGCTGGCAAAGAATGCTGATATCTATGTCAACGACGCTTTCTCTACGGCTCATCGCGCTCACGCTTCGACCGAAGGAGCGGCTAAACTTCTGCCGAACGCCGCAGGCCGTTTGATGCAGGAAGAACTGGAAGCTTTAAATAAAGCTTTGAGTACGCCGGAACGTCCTGTTGCCGCAATCGTAGGCGGGGCAAAAGTTTCTACTAAACTTGACCTTTTGGGCAACCTGATAACCAAAGTAAATGTTTTGATTATCGGCGGAGGAATGGCAAATACTTTCCTTTATGCCAAAGGCGTAGAAATAGGCAATTCTTTGTGCGAAAGAGAAATGGCGGATAATGCTCGAGCAATTATGGCAAAGGCCGAAGAAATCGGCTGCGATATTGTTCTGCCTTCTGATTTCGTGGTCGCAAAGAATCTTGAAGACGGAGCAAATGCCAAAGAAGTATCTGCGGTTCCGGCTGAAGATATGATTTTGGATATTGGTCCTGAAAGCACCAAAGAAGTCATTAAAAAACTGGAAAATTGCCGTACCTTAATTTGGAACGGTCCGGTGGGTGCTTTTGAAAACAAGCCTTTTGAAAAAGCTACTTTTGCCATTGCCGATGCCGTAGCAAAGCTGACCAAAGAAGGAAAGCTTTTAAGTGTTGCCGGCGGCGGTGATACGGTAAGCGCTTTGAATAAATCCGGAGTCGAAAAAGATATATCTTATATCTCTGCGGCCGGCGGCGCTTTCCTTGAATGGCTGGAAGGAAAAACTCTTCCCGGTGTTCATGCTTTGGAAAAGTAAGCCTGTTACTTAAAACAAGAAAAGCGCCTCTGAAATCGGGGCGCTTTTTTATGGCTTATGCTTTAACTTACTTTTGCAAAATGGACGCATTTAAAAAAGCGTGCTTGGAACAAACTTCGCCAAACTCTTCGGTGTCAATGTCTTCCAAAGCCGTGAAAATCTCGTCCGCTTCTTCGCAAAAACTTTCGTGGTCATCACTGTTCATGTTGGCGGCTATGTTGGCAATGCTGGTTATCATTTTATCCATATGATGCCGGCTCTTTTTCCCCGCCATGCACTTAAAATATGAATTCAAAACTTTGCCGTTGTCCGCAAGATGCGTTTTAAACTTTATCGCAAAAGAATTATAACGGGCTTTGGCTCCTTCACAGCTTAGAGCGGCAACCATAAGACGGCTTTGAATCGCCCGCATATGAACCGCTTCTTCCAAAGAACTGTTATAACATTTTTCACGTTTAGCACTGTCCGCTTTGACTGGAGCAATAAAAGATAAAAATCCAAATATAATAATCGTACCCAACAAAAACTTACGATACTTCATTCTGCAACCTCTTTATTTCTTTCGTCATCAGGATACACAGTTGCAAAATTAGCGCAAGCAGAACAAATGCTATGCCATTCGTTAAATCGGTTATGACAAGAAGTACATTGCCATATCTTTATCGCCGGAGTCTCTGCCGACAGTTCCTGCCACCTTTTGGCGGTTTCACTGTTCGGATTTTCCGCAGTTTCAGCTTCGGCAATTACTTTAATTGCTCTGGGCGCATGAGGATAAAGGTGCAAATATTTTTCCGCCGAAAACTTCGCTTGTCCCCATAAAGACGCTTTGGCATACGCATCAGCAAGAATCAAATCAGAAAGTGGATTGCTTTTTATCATGCGTGCCATTTTTTCAACGATTTTTACTCTTTTATAGGCCGAGTCTTTCGGCGTGATTAAAGCTACGGCATCGTATAAAGCCAAAGAAGGTTTCTGCTTCCATATCGCCAAAAGTACAGATAAGGCTTTGGAGTAGTTGCCTTGGTTGGCGTAACAAACAGCGGCGTTTATCTGAGCGGCAGAATTGGTTCGGTCAGCTTTGGCGGCTTGATAAATCAAGTTCTTATTCCCGTCAGAGAGTCCTTTTTCCAGTAAGGCCGAAGACTTTACGGCAAGGAAACGCTTTTTGCTTATCGTACCACGCTTATATGCAGCTTCTGCCGTGGAAACAACATCGTCCCATTTTTGGAAAAATGCTTCCAGTTCCAGTAAAGGTTCGGGTATCCATTCCACTTTCGGAAAACGGTCAAAAGCCTGCCGATACAATTCCAAAGCCAAAGACTTCTTACCGGAAGAAACGGCTTCGTCAATACGACCTTTTAAGCCGGCAAGCTCGGTAGCATTGTCCGACGATAAATCGTTTAAAAGCGCAATTCTATCTTCGCCGGAAGTGATGTTCAAAAGTAACAAGGGGCGCAGAATGTCGTCTTTGGCATAAAGGCGGTTAACCTTTCTTTGTAAAGCTTTGTACTTTCCTTCATCGCCCGCAGAAGCTGCCGCTAAAACCGCAACCAAAAGATTTTGCCGTGCCTTATCTTGGGTGGATTTACGGCGGC
>JAFVWP010000019.1 GCA_017501565.1 Elusimicrobiaceae bacterium
AATAAATGAGATTCTTTATAAATACTATCGATATTGAAGAAATAACGACTTTAAACCGTACCGGTATGTTGGACGGTATCAATACCAATCCTTCTATTTTAGCAAAAAGCAAAACTCCGATAAAAGAAGTCTTAAAAGAAATCAGCAAAATCGTAATGGGACCTATAGCCGTGGAAGTAACAGCTCCGGACTTTCAAGGTATGATGAAAGAAGCCGATGCTTTGCGCAAAATAAGCCGAAATATTTTGGTTAAAGTTCCTCTTTCCATGGACGGCTTGCGAGTCTGTAAAACTTTGTCTTCGGACGGAACGTTGGTTGCCGTAACTTTATGCTTTGACTGCACCCAAGCAATCTTGGCGGCTAAAGCTGGAGCTAAGTATGTATGCCCGTTTATCGGACGGTTGGAAGAACAAGGCGGTAGCGGCTTGGAACTGTTAAAAAATATTGCCGATATTTATAATCAGTACGCTGAATTCGATACTCAGATTATGGCAGCTTCCGTGCATTCCAAAAAGCATATTGTCGAAATTGCCAGACAAGGAGCAAATGCCGTTACCTTGGCTCCGGATTTGCTGCTGAACCTTTATGAAAATCCTTTAACGGCTCAGGGTATTGAAGCCTTTAAAGCCGATTGGGAAAAAACCGGACAGTCTTTGTTGTGAGCGTGTCTTTAACCCCAAGTATACATTATGTCTCGGACAAACGATTGCGCGAGATTATTGAAGCTTGGCTGATTGCATTGAAATCAGAACGAAGAATGTCCCCAAAGACCGTCTCTTCCTATGGCTATGATTTGGCTTCTTTTCTGACTTTTTTAAATGAGCATACCGGAAAAGTTCCGACTTTGCCTATGTTGTTAGGTTTGACCGTCAAAGACTTCCGAGCTTTTTTAAGTGCGCAAAACCGAAAGCAAATGCAACATTCTTCTATGGCAAGAAAAATGTCCTGCTTGCGTAATTTTTTCCGGTGGCTTGCCAAAAATGATTACGGGAAAAATGCGGCTATCCGTGCCGTACATTCCCCAAAATCCGCCCGCAGTATTCCTAAGCCTTTGGACGAAACAGATGCTTTGAAAACCATTCAAACCGCAAATGAGCTTTATGATACGCCATGGCTTGGGTTGCGGGATACGGCACTGTTTGCCCTTTTGTATGGGTCGGGACTGCGGCTTGGGGAAGCTTTGGCGATGAATATCAAAGATATACCAACCGGCGATACAATGATGATAACCGGCAAAGGAAATAAACAAAGAGTCGTACCGGTTCTGCCCTTTGTAAAAGACCTTTTGCAAAATTATCTGGACGCTTATCCGGGGGATAAAAATCCGGAAGCTCCTTTGTTTATCGGCAAAGGGAAAAAACGCTTAAATCCGGGAGTCGTGCAACGCCAGATAAGGCGGCTGAGGATACTTTTAAATCTGCCGGAAACGGCGACGCCTCATGCTTTGCGGCATAGCTTTGCCACGCATCTTTTATCTGCGGGAGGAGACTTGCGGACAATTCAAGAATTACTGGGCCATTCTTCTTTATCGACAACCCAGCGATATACCGAAGTTGATTCCGAAAAATTGGGTAAGATTTATAATGCCGCCCACCCGCGGGCAAAAAGAAAGCCCTTATAAACAGATTGTTTTTATTGCTTTTCTTCTTTGACGAAGGTTATCTCAACCTTGCTGGCAACCGCAGAGGGAGAAGCAAGACGGATAACAAACGGTATCGTCATTTGCGGCGCAATTTTCTGAGCCGAAAGAGTTTCCGTCTGTTCTTGGATTTCTTGACCGGAAACGTCAAGCAAGCCGACTTTTAGCGGCGGCAAAGAAAGTTCTTTTTCCGTACGGTTAAATACTTTGCCACTGATTTCCAACATATCTACGCCATCTTCAACTATCATCTGCTGGCTGACATCTTGAAAGTCCAAACCAAAGCCCGGAATCTCTGCCTCTACACCGACAATGCCGTAAACAGAGCCTAAGAACGGGAAGGTGCTTACCAAGGAAAAACGTCCAAACCATAATCCGGCGCAAATACTTAAGACAAAAACGGCAATGACAATCTTTTTTGCCGAGGTTTTAAGAGAAAAGTTTTTCCTC
>JAFVWP010000020.1 GCA_017501565.1 Elusimicrobiaceae bacterium
CATCAGGTGAAAGTGTAAATGATCTACACTTTGCCCTGCGCCTTTGCCGTTGTTGGTCACCAGGCGAAAGTCTTTAAGGTTAAGCTGTTTGGCCAAATCCCGGGCGGCTAAAAGCACTTTGCCCAAAATTTCGGCATCGCCGTCTTGGCTTTCGGCCAAACGGCTGATATGTTTTTTGGGGATAATCAGTAAATGCGTAGGAGCTTGCGGATTTAAGTCCTTAAACGCCAGCACGTCCTCATTTTCATAAATGATTTGGCTTTTTACTTCCCCGCTGACAATGCCACAAAATATACAATTCATATCCTTATTATATAAAACTGCGCATTGAATGTTATGTTTTTCTGTTGCCAAAACTTATATTTTTTGACGGATAAAAAAAATACTTGACTCGTTTTTTTTTTTTGATTTAATGGGAGTATATCCCATTAAATCAAAAAAGGAGAGAACGTATGAAAAACCTGTCTAAAGTGGTATTAAAGCCGTTAAAACGTAAAAGAAATTGCCCATGCGTACACAATCAAAATAAGCAAGATACTCAGCAGAAAACACACAGCATGACCCTTGGATTTGCCAAAGGTTTTACGCTGATAGAATTATTGGTGGTTGTGTTGATTATCGGAATTTTGTCTGCGGTGGCTTTGCCGCAATACCGCGTGGCTGTGGCCAAAAGCCAGGCGGTGGAAGCTATGATAAATGCCAAAGCCTTGTACGATGCCGCGCAAATCGTGTACTTAGAAACAGGGGAATATCCTACTGATATAACAACCTTGCCCATTCAATGGAAGGGTACGCTACGGCCCGGAGACGGCGGGGTTGAAAATGGTGTAATAACATTTCCCAATGGTACTTTTTGTAGTTTGGATTTAGAAGATAATTGGATAGATTGTACCCGAAATGGGATTCGTATCGCCTACAATTTAAAACCTGTTAATAGCGGAGTTAAAGCAGGGCGTATTTTATGCTTAGCAGGCGATGGAAAAGAAATTGCACAAAAAGTATGCAAATCTATGGGAGCTACGTTTAATGGAAATAGTAACTATGGTTGGGATATATACCGCATAGAATAAGACTTTTAAAATTAGTTTTTCCTTGTCAGAATCGGCGGGGATTTTTATACCCCAAAATTGCTACAATGAAATAAGGTGCCTATAATCATCAGATAGGGACCGGATTATTTTTCGCTCAAAAAGAGGTATCTTATGGCTAGTAATTTGTTAGAAGAAAGAATGCCGCCGCAAGCATTAGATGCAGAAATGGCTGTATTGGGCTCTATGCTCATGGAATCTGACGCGGTGGAACGCGCCTTAGATATTCTCAAACCGGAGCATTTTTATAAAGATTCTCACCGGAAAATTTTTGCGGCTATTAAAAACTTGGCCGACAAGAACCAAGCAGTAGACTTGGTAACCTTAACCGAAGAATTAAAAACCCAAAACTTGCTGTTGCAAGTGGGCGGGGAATTGTATTTGGCTGATTTAATCAACAAAGTTTCCACTGCCGCTCACGTGGAACACTATGCCAATATCGTGCACAAAAAATATATCGTGCGTGATTTAATTAAAACAGCCACTTCTTTGGTGCAAGATTGTTACAAAGAAACGGAAGAACCGGAAAAATTGATTGATATTGCCCAAGAGCAAATTTTTAAATTAAGCCAAAAACAAGATTTGAAAGGATTTGTTTCTTCGGAAGATTTATCCGTAGAAGTGATGGAAATGATAGAAAAGGCTTTGTTGGACAAAAACCCCATCAAAGGCGTGCCTACCGGATTTACTAAATTTGACTCCCAAACAGGGGGCTTTCGCAATTCTGATTTGATTATTTTGGGTGCGCGCCCCAGCCAAGGTAAGACTGCGTTGGCCTTAAATATTGCCCATCATGCGTGTGTGAATGCCAATATCCCGGTTGCTATTTTTTCTTTGGAAATGAACCGCCACGACATTTACCAACGTATGCTTTGTTCTGCCGCAAGAGCAGAAGTGCACTTGGTGCGCAATGGCCGTTTCCCGCGCGATAAGTGGCCGGTGTTATTACAAGAGTTGGACCGCTTGTCCAAAGCACCGCTTTTTATTGACGATACATCCGGCATTACCATTACGGAACTGCGCATGCGCTCCCGCCGTTTAGCCAATGATTTAGCCAAAAAAGGCCAAAAATTGGGGCTGATTGTGATTGACTATTTACAACTGATTCGTTCTTCCGGCCGCATCGAAAACCGCCAACAGGAAGTGTCTGAAATTTCGCGTATGCTTAAAGAATTGGCGCGTAACTTACAAGTGCCTGTGTTGGCCCTTTCGCAATTGAACCGCAAAAACGAAGATAAATCCCGCGCCGACAGCAAGCCGCAACTTTCGGACTTGCGCGAATCCGGCTCTATTGAACAAGATGCCGACGTGGTGGCCTTGCTCCATCGTGAAGGTTATTACAAACGCGATGACCCCAGTGCCCAACGCAAAGCCACGTTGATTATTGCCAAACAGCGTAATGGTCCGGTGGGGGATATTAATTTAACTTTCTTACGCGAATATACCTTATTCACCAATGCCGTAGATGAAAACGGAGATATTGGCCCGGAGGAAGAAGGGGTTTTGGTATTACCGGAGTAAAATGACAACACCATTTTTACGCCCTACTTGGGCAGAGATTGATTTAGACGCCTACGGACGCAATTTGCAAAAAATTCGCGCCAAAGTAGGGCCGTCTGTAAAAATTCTTGCGTTGCTTAAAGCCAATGCTTACGGGCATGGGGCTTTGCCGCTCGGTGTATATGCGCAAGAAAATAATCTGTGCCAATTTTTCGGGGTCGCTTCGGTAGAAGAAGGCATTGCTTTGCGCGAAGGGGGGATTACGTTGCCCATTTTGGTATTGGGCAGTTTATTTCCGTTTGAGGCGTTTGAGTATGCCATCAAGTATGATTTATCTATTGCCGTAGCCAGCTTGAGCGCGGCTAAAACCATCAAAGAAATTGCCCGTAAAATGGGCAAGAAAGCCCGTTGCCATGTTAAGCAAGACAGCGGCATGGGCCGCATCGGCACCCGACGCAGCCGCGTGATGGAAGTGTTGGAAGAATTAGCCCACGATGATTTTATTGAAATAGAAGGGCTTTTCACCCATTTATCCAGCGTAGAGACCGATCCGGCTTACACCGAAGAGCAAATCGGATATTTTCGCGATACGATGACCAATGTGCGCTTGCAACAAATCCCGGTGCAATTGTGTCATATCGCGGCTTCTTCTGCCATAGAACAGCGCCCCGATGCCTATTGCGATATGGTGCGCGCGGGCCATGCTACTTTTGGTTTGACACAAGGCTATGAGCCTATTCTTACGCTCAAAAGCCGTATCGTCTTTGCCAAAGAAGTTTCCCAAGGCTCCAGCATCAGCTATAACCGCAGTTTTGTGGCACCTCGGCCGATGAGAGTGGCCACCATCGCCGTGGGATATGGCGATGGCTACTTGCGCAGTTTGAGCGGCAAGGCCGAAGTGTTAATCCGGGGGAAACGCTGTTTGGTATTGGGCAATATTACGATGGATATGTGTATGGTAGATATTACCGATATAGACGGACGCGTGGGCGATGAAGTGGTCTTAATCGGCCGTCAGGGAACGGAAGAAATCTCTGCTGCGGAGTTGGCCCGCAAAGCCGGCACGATAGATTATGAAATTACCACATTGCTTACGCCGCGGGTAACAAGGAAATATAAACAAGTATGTTTGATGCTATAGGTAAAATGGTTATACATTGGATGACCCAGCTGGGGGAAGCGACCAATATGGTCCGCTCGGTGTTGTATTGGCTGGCGCGCTCCCGCTTTGAGTTTAAACAATTTATTGAGCAATGTGTAGTGATTGGGGTGGACTCTTTTTCCGTTACGGCTATGACCAGCCTGTTTACCGGTATGGTGTTGGCTTTGCAAGGCGGAAATACCATCGGTAATATTTTTGGCGAGCCGATTTATGTGGGCACTTTGGTTACATTTTCTTTAATCCGTGAATTAGGCCCTGTATTGACGGCTGTGGTGATTGCCGGGCGTGCCGGGGCGGCTGTAACGGCGCATATCGGCACCATGGCAGTGACGGAACAATTAGACGCTTTACACACATTAGGCACTAACCCCACGCAGTATTTGGTGATTCCGCGTATGTCTGCTTTTCTGTTGACCATGCCTATTTTAACTTTATTTTCCAATTTATTCGGGGTTTTCGGCGGATATTTGGTGGCTATTTATGCCTTGGGTATCCCCGGAGAAGTGTATATGGGGGACGTCACCGCCTTTATGGGCGTGGCGGACTTTATGCACGGCTTTTTAAAATCCTTTATATTTGCCTTTCTGGTGGCTACGGTTTGTTGCTACAAAGGTGTCAGCACGCGCGGCGGTGCGGAAGGCGTGGGTAAATCCACCACCGGGGCTGTTGTAACGTGTATTGTGATGATTTTGGTGTTGGATTACTTTTTAACCGCCATTTTGACGGCGTTTGGGATTTAAA
>JAFVWP010000021.1 GCA_017501565.1 Elusimicrobiaceae bacterium
GCGACGTGGTAACCCTGACCCAAGACGTGGAAGATTTCTCCCGTATTGCGGCCCAAATTGCCAAACAGGTACTGATTCAAAAAGTACGCGGTATTGAACGCGAAAACTTTTATAAAGAATTTAAACCCCGCGAAGGCGAAGTTATTACCGGGTCCGTTCGTCGCTTCTCTGACAGAGATTTAATTGTAGATTTAGGCAAAGTAGAAGCTATTTTGCCCTACTGCGAACAAATCAAAAAAGAACGCTATACCAATGGTTCCCGCGTAAAAGCCGTCATTGCCAAAGTGCTGAACCAAAATGACTTAGCCAACATCGGCGACGACCCGGTGCTTTCCCGCTACAAATCCGCCGCTTTCAAAATGGATAAAGGCCAACGCGGACCCTACGTCATCTTGTCCCGCGCCAACGGCAAATTTATGGAAGAGTTGTTTAAAGTAGAAGTGCCCGAAATCAGCGAAGGCATTGTAGAAATCAAAGGCATTGAACGTGACCCCGGTTTCCGTGCCAAAGTGATGGTGTCCAGCATTGACCACAAAATTGACCCGATCGGTACTTGCGTAGGTATGCGCGGTATCCGCATTCGTGCCGTCATGAACGAACTCTCCGGCGAACGTATTGATTTGATCAATTACTCCGACGATGTATCCACCATTATCGCCAACGCTATTGCTCCGGCCAAAGCTAACTTTGTAAAAATCGTGAGCATGAGCGAAAAGAAAGCCTTGGTCATCGTACCGGACGATCAATTGGCCATTGCTATCGGGAAAGATTGGCAAAACATTAAATTGGCTTCCCGCTTGACCGGGTGGAACTTAGAAGTAAAGAGCGAAAGCCAAAAAGCCAAAGAAGCTGAAGAAGCCGCCGCCGCTACCCAAGATGTCATCGCCGGGATTGAAGGCATTGGCCCCAAAACAGCCGAAATTTTGCAAAAGGCGGGTTATACGTCCGTAGAAGCCATTGCCGCGGTTGAACCCGAACACTTGGCCGGGTTGCAAGGCATCGGCGAAAAAACAGCCGCTAAAATTATTGAAAGCGCCAAAAAACATTTAGAGCAGGAGGTAGCCGATGACAACCAAGAAAACAACTAATTCCGACGCCTCCGAAGAAAAGAAAAAACCGGCCGCAAAAAAAACAACGGCTAAAAAACCGGCTGCCAAAAAAACGGAAACCGCTAAAAAGACGACGGCTAAAAAGCCCGCCGTCAAAAAAACTGCGGTGAAAAAAGCACCCGCTAAAAAAGCACAAACGGACAAACAAAAGCAACCCCAAGCGCAAGAAGCGCCTGTTGTTGCCCAAGCGCCGAAAGTGCAAGAAAAAGCGCCGGTGCAAGAAAAACCGGCCCAACCCTTGCCCAAGGCAGAGCCTGTGCAACCCAAGCCGACTCCCGCCCCGCAAGTAGTACAGCCCAAACCGGCGCCCGCACCCGCTCCGGCCCCGAAACCGCAGCCGCAACCGCAAAAACATCAACCCGCGGCCAAAGCGCCCGAAGCCCCCAAGCCGCAAGGGAAAGTGATCCGCTTAATCGGCACGGAAACGGTAAAAGATTTAGCGGAAAAGATGAATTTCAAAATCAATGATTTCATCAAAAAGCTCATGATGTTAGGGGTGTTTGCTACCATCAACCAACGTTTGGAAAAAGACATGGTGGAGCTAATCTGCAATGAATGCGGATACACCATTGAAGAAGCCGCCGCCGAATTGGACGAAAGCACAATTAATATCATGGAAGCACAAGATGACCCTGCCAGCTTAAAGCCCCGCAGTGCCGTCATCACGATTATGGGCCACGTGGACCATGGCAAAACCTCTTTGTTAGATGCTATCCGCAGTTCCAATGTTGTAGCGGGAGAAGCAGGAGCCATTACCCAACACATCGGCGCCTACCGCGTACGCACTCCCAACGGAGAATTGACATTTTTGGATACTCCGGGGCACGAAGCTTTTACCGCTATGCGTGCGCGCGGAGCCCAAGCGACAGATATTGTAGTCTTGGTCGTGTCTGCCACAGACGGCATCATGCCCCAAACCATTGAAGCTATGGAGCACGCCAAAGCCGCCGGAGCACCGATTATCGTAGCCGTTAACAAAATAGATTTACCCGGTGCCAATGTGGACCGCGTAAAACAAGATTTAGCCGCCCGCGGCCTGGTGCCCGAAGAATGGCAAGGCTCCACTATCTTTGTAGAAATCTCTGCCAAGAAAAGAATCAACATTGATAAACTCTTGGAAATGATTTCTTTGCAAGCGGAAATGATGGAACTCAAAGCCAACCCGGACCGCTTGGGTGTGGGTATCATCTTGGAATCCAAACGCGACAACAAACGCGGGGTAGTGGCCACGGTGCTCGTGCAAAAAGGCACGATGAAAGTGGGAGACCCTTTCATCGTAGGCACCAGCTATGGCCGTATCCGCGCTTTGATTGACGAAAACAGCCAACGTTACCAAAAAATCGGTCCCAGCGTGCCGGCAGAAATTTTGGGTATCAGCGGAGAACCGCCGCAAGTGGGCGATACGCTCTACATTATGGAAAGCGAAAAAGATGCCCGCTATGCCGCCGAAAAACGTAAATTGGCCCAAAAAGAAGATGCCAATGCCCGCAGAGCCAAACAAGTATCTTTGATGAGCTTGGCTAAAAACGAAGACGGAGACTCGTCCGTCAAACGCTTGCCTATTGTGCTCAAAGCAGACGTGCAAGGCTCTATTGAAGCTATTAAAGATGCGCTCTTGCGTATTCCGTCTGATGAGGTGGAACTGGATATTATCCTTTCCGCCCCGGGCAATGTCAATGAATCTGACATCTTGCTTGCCAAAGCCAGCAATGCCGTAGTGATCTGCTTCCACGTGGACGTGGAAAATAAAGCCCAAACCGAAGCCGAACGCGAAGGCATTGAAATCCGCAAATATACCATTATCTTTGAACTCTTGGAAGATATTAAAGCCGCTATGGAAGGTTTATTAGAGCCTGATGTGGTGGAAGTATCTTTGGGCAGTGCGACGATTAAAATGGTCATGCGCTTAAGCTCCGGCATTATTTCCGGGTCCTTGGTGGACAGCGGAAAAATGGTGCGCGGTGCGGAAGTGAAAGTAATGCGCAAAGGCGAAATGGTCGGCAAAGGTAAAATCGGCGGTCTGAAACGCTTCAAAGACGATGTAAAAGAAGTAGAAAAAGGCTTTGAATGCGGTATCCTGGTGGAAGGTTTCAAAGGGGTACAAGAAGGAGACGTCATTGAATGTATCAAGCACGAAAACGTCACCCGCCGTATTAAGATGTAAGTTTTGATGTAACACTAAAAACCCCCGCTTCTGCGGGGGTTTTATTATTTCATACTGATTTTTCTAATTTAAAACACATCTATCACCGCCACAAATCATTTTGCAGTAATCCTTATCGTCCGTTTCATTGACACAAGTAATGGTACCATCAGAATATTCAATTACTAAAAAATAAACTATTTTGTTATTTATAATACGACTTGCATAAAAGCCTTCGGAATCATCTGTATCATAAACCCAATTTTGAGTTCTAAAACTACTCGCTCCAGCAGTACAAAGTTCGCAATTTTCTTCAAATTCTCCTGGCAAGGGAATAGTTAAGTGGTTTGGAAAAAAATTACCCCAATTA
>JAFVWP010000022.1 GCA_017501565.1 Elusimicrobiaceae bacterium
GGTTAAAAAAGAAATTTGTTCTTGAATGTTCATAAAATACCTCTTAAAAATATCTTTTTCTATTTTACCATATACGCACGCGTAAGGGGAAAATAAGTCTTTAATAAAAATCGTAAGGGTCTGCTACTACTTTCAGATCTGTCTTTTTGGAAGGCTTCAATCGGTCCAACAGCTCTACCAAGGCCGCATACTGCTCGGCGGAAGTTTTAAACAATACATATTGTTTTTTTAATGTATCCGTTTTTTTGCCCGTACGAATGGGCCCCAGGGTTTCTTTTGCGTGGACGGCAGCCTGACTCATTAGGAGGGCGGTTTCGGCTTGTAAAAGGGTCTGGTCTTTACTTCTTACCAATACTTTTACCATTTTTACAAAAGGCGGATACAAAAAACTTTCCCGGGCTAATAATTCTTCTTCGGCACATATTTTATAAGCGCCTGAGAGCCCTTCAAACGGATAAATATCGGGCGTGGAAGCCTGGATAACCAGCCGTCCGTTACTGCGCGTAGCCAGGCGGTTTCTGAGTTTAAAAAGCAGTTGTCCGAATTTTTCCGAAGCGCGAAAGTCAGGGCTGTCTAACTCTAAATCCGCATCGGCAATGGCCGCCAAGGTAATGCGGGGGGATAATGCCGCTTCCAATGCTTGGCGTGTGCCTACCACTGCATCGGCTTGCCCTTCGTCTAAAGCTTTGCGTACCAAATAGCCCTGTCCGCTTTTGTTTTTAAGCGTGTCCGAATCCAAGCGTAAAACTTTCATATCCGGAAAAAGTTTTCCCAGCTCTGTTACTATTTTTTGCGTACCGCCGCCGCGGGATTTGAAAATTTTATTTTGGCATTGGGGGCAAGTTTGCTCCAAAGGTTCTTTGTGTCCGCATTTTTTGCAAATCAAATAATCTTCGCCTTCGGTGGACTTTTCCCGGGCTAAAATAGCCCCACAGCCCTTGCATTTGGCGTAGGTGCCGCAATTTAAGCAGTAGTAGGCATTGGAGTACCCTCTGCGGTTTAAAATAATCAGGCTGGCTTGTTTGGCCTGAAAGTTTTGCTTTAACTCTTGGACCAAAAAATCGGAGAAAAGGGGGGAATATTGCCCCTTTTTTTCGGTTACTTTATATTGGGGGTTTTGGCCTTTGGCGGTAACGGATTGGGCAAAAGTAATTTCTTGGGTTTTGCCTGTTTTAATTTGTTGCAAAATTTCCAAGGACGGCGTGTCTGATATGGGCAAAAATAAAGCTTCGTGCTGTTGCGCGCGCAAAGACAATAAATCACGCAAGTGAAAATAAGGTTTGTTTTCTTCTTGTTTATAATTGTCGTTTTCTTCTTCCAACATAACCGCCAAGCGTAAATTTTTAAAGGGTAGCAACGCTCCGGAACGAGCCGATACGATTAAGCAAGGGACTCCGTTGGAAACCAAGGAAAAAATCTTTTTCTTTTGGCTGAGCAGCATTTTGCTGTGCCAGCAAAAAACATATTCAGTACCAAATCTTTTTTCCAGAACCTTGGTAAAATTTTGCGCCGCCAAGACGTCCGGCAAAGTGATTAAGGCTTGGCCAAATCCGCGCAATACTTGCTCTGCCAAACGCAAGGCCACTTCCGTTTTTCCGCACGAGGCCGGGCCTGATAATAACGCGGCATAAAATCCGTTGTTTAGATAATTTTGCAGAATACACAAAGCATCTTTTTGTTGGGAAGTTAAAGCAAAATCAGGCGTATGAAATTTCATATCGGGCAAAGCCGATACCGGGCCCAATTTGAAGAAAGCCTGCGGGGGAACTAAGGCAAATAAAATTTGGCCGATAGGTCCGCCCCAAGTTTGTTTCATAAATTTAGCTAAAGGAAAAAGGTCCGTTCCGAAAAGGGGCTTTTCGTCTAATACACAGGCAATTTCTTTTATTTGAATGTGGCTGTCTAAAGCGGTAGTGTCGGATACTTCGGTTACTAAACCGGTGGTAAGCTGTTTGCCAAAGGGGGCGGTTACACGCACGCCGGGGCGGATTTTATCTTGCCACTGCAAAGGAACGGCATAGTCAAAATCTCTGTCCAGCGGTACGTCAAAAACCACCTTGCAAAACATAATCAGGCCTGCGGGCGTTGCAAGCCCATTTCTGCCATGACCATCTGCAAATCGGCCCAGGCGTCTTTTTTCCAATTCGGGTTGCGCAAGAGCGCAGCGGGGTGATAAGTGGCTAAAATTTTAACGGGAGCTTTTAACTCTACCGAATCTAAATGCAGTAGATGAAATTTGCCGCGCAAAGCCCCTAAAGATTTGGTATCGCTGATTAAGGCTTTAGCCGCTACACCGCCTAAGGCTACAATATATTTGGGGGAAATGGCGGCAATTTGCCGTTCAATAAACTTACGGCAGACGGCAATTTCTACGGCATTAGGCGCGCGGTCGTTTCCGTGGGCTTCGGGATTTTCGGGATTGACCATCGGGTGGCATTTGGCAATATTACCGATAAAAACGTCTTCTCTTTTAAGCCCCATGGCCGCAATCATTTTGTCTAATAATTGCCCCGCGCGTCCGATAAAAGGACGGCCCTGATGGTCTTCGTCAAAGCCGGGCCCTTCGCCGATAAACATCAGCGTAGCATTGGGGTTGCCTTCGCCGGGAACGGCATTTAAGCGGGTTTTGCATAACGGACAACGTTTGCAAGATTTAATTTCTTCTGCAATTTCATCTAAAAGAGCTTGTTTTTCGGCGGCAGACATAGATTTCTCCTGTGGCATTGGTTGGCTAATGGGCAAGGATATTTCTTGCGCATTAGCGGCCCCGGCAGGAGCGTTATTTTGCGTAGCTGATACAACGGCGGACGTAGCGGCAGAGACGGCTTTTTTCTTCTTTTCCCGGACAAACTCTATCGTCAGATGATCTTGTGCCGGAGCGTCGGCTTTTGACGGGGCAGATACGTGCGCGGCGGCCTGAGTGTAGGCCGCCGGCATTAAATCATCTTCTTCCCGCGTAGACAAGAATTGTTTAAATTCTGCCGCTAAAGCACGCACGCTGTCTTTCATGAGATTATAATTTCAGCGGTTCTTTCGCTTTGCGTTCAGCTTCTTTGCGGGCTTCTTCTTGGGCTTTGAGTTCAGCTTCCAAATTTTGGCGGCTGATTTCCAAGACAGCATCTTTGCTCATTTTTCCCGACAAAATATCGTCCAACGCTACTTTGATTACTACGGCATGCGGTTGGTGTTTATATTCGGATTGTTTTTTGAGTTCTTTGGCCCAGATGGAAGCCAATACTACTACGTCGTAGCGGTCCCCATCATAGTTCATCAATTCGGACTCAAACTTTTTCTCAGTCTTATTATTAGCCATTTCTTGCTCCCTCTAAATAACTTTGGATTGTTTCAAATCTTTTAAACAACGTTGTGTTTTTAATTGTTCCGCTCTTACGATGGCCGATGTATCGGCTACGGCTTTTTTTAAATCATCGTTTAAGACTACATAGTCGTAATGGGCGATTTCTTTTAATTCTTTTTTAGCGGTTTTAAGGCGCACTTCAATATTTTGGGTATTGTCTTTTCTGGCGGCAATACGTTCTTTTAGTACTTGCAAGCTGGGCGGAAGAATAAAAATTTTCACCGCTTGCGGATACTTGGCCGCAATTGTTTTGGCACCTTGCACATCAATAACAAGTACGGGGCAAATTCCTTTTTTCATTAAATCATCTACGGATTTTTTAGGAATGCCGTAGTAGTTTACATGCACTTGGGCCCATTCCAGCATTTGGCCCTTTTTAACAGCAGAAAGGAATTGTTTTTCCGTCCAAAAATGATAATCTTTTCCGTTCTTCTCTCCGGTCCTGGGCGCACGCGTAGTGGCCGTAACAACGCGGGAAAGGTTTTTTTCCTTCTTTAACAAACGCTCCACCACGGTTGTTTTTCCGCCACCGGAAGGGGAAGAAATAATAATGGGAAAAGGCTTCATCTTTTTATTTTAGTAAATATTTAGGGCCTGGTAAAGCCCCCATCTGCTATACAAACCACAAAAACCGCCCATTCGGTGCGGTTCTTGCGGTTTTGACGGACAAAGATTAGCCCAAAAGAACTATTAAATATATCCTTCCGGCACTACCGAGCGGGTATGCGCACCGACCATTTGGTCTATCAGGTCCGAGGCAGTGGGCAAGACATTGTAGCAGTTAAAGCCTTTAGCGGCATAATCATTTAAAATGATATTGTAAAATTTTTCTAACTTTTCACTCTTGGCAGCATTTTGGAAATCGCTCATAATCACTTGCAAAGGCGAATCGCTAAAAGAGAACATAGCCACCACCGAATTGTCCGCTTTATAGAAATACAAGCGGTACCAATATTCAGAATCCGTCAAGGTGGGCAGTACGGCCTTCATATCTTCGTCAATAAATTGTTGGCGCTCTTTGGGGTCGGAAATTTTAAAAAAAGAAGTATAGTAAGCTTTGTAATACTCCTTAAAAACTTCTATGACCTGTTCTTTGGTAAAAGAGCCCGCATAGCGCAGTTGTCCTTTTTCAGCTTCTTGCAACGGGGCTAAAATCTCTCTCCCCAAAACTTTGGGCAATAATTCTTGCAAATTTAACCAAGCGGGATCAGTGAAGAAAACACAATCGTCGCAAGCGGCGTCAGGGAAGGCATTTTCTATAATATCGCAAAAAGAATGGCCGGATTTTAAATAGCTGGTAATACTAAAGGCTTGGTCTGCAAGTAGCGGCGCGATAATACACTCGTTATACTCTTTGTATAAATCAGATACCCGCCGTTGCTGTAAGACGCGGAAATCACGTACGCCGTCGGCATAGTTATTATAGCCCTTATGTTCAATAGGCAGCCCCCATCTGTTTTGAGCCGTACAGGTGGCTATTTCCGACAAAGTGTGTCTGGAGCCGCCCAGCAAATGTGCCCCTTCATGCAAGCCGATGTTGATGAGCTTTACCGGCTCATTGGTGTTGATATTGAAACGTATATAATAGTCTCCTTCCGGGGTCATTCTGCAATAGCTGTCTGCACAGATAGAGAAGTTTACATCGGGAAAGGGTTTGCCGAATTTATAAAAAACATATCTGGCCCCCAAATAACCCCACGCTAAATTGCGATCCGTTTGAATTTTGGAATTTAACAACTGCATAAGCGGGGTTTTGGTTCCGTTTACATTGACGGAAGCATTTTTCAGGCGGTCTTGATTTTGGCTGACAAAATTTAAAAAATCTTGCACGCGGTACCAACCGGGGCCCGAAAAATCACTGCGTTTATAGTATTGTTGCAAAACCGCACGCGGAGCTTCAGCCAAAGAAGCGGCTTGAGCCTGTTGTTGCACTTTGCTCAAATCTATGTCCTGCGCCAAAAGAGCGGGTGCAGAGAGCAGGAAAGAAAAAAGCAAGGCTACATATTTATTTTTCATAAAGATACTCCAAAGAAATGTTTCCTACTATTTATATTATAAAAGCTATACAGCAAAAAACAAGACTTGAGTCCCGATTTTACCGCCAAAAGCGTGGGAAAAATCAAATATATCCTTCCGGCACAACGGCCCGGGTTTGCGGTCCGGTTAATTCATCTAATAATTGCACCGCATCGGCTAGTACCGGTACACACTGAAAATCTTTTTCGGCATATTTACCCAATATTTGCCGGTAGAAATATTCCATTTTATTGAGTCTGTCCGTATTGGCAATGGCATAAGAGCCTAAAGGCAATATGGAGTGTATAAATTCTTCGGGCTTTGGGCTATGAGAAATCAAAGCCGTCGTTTTTCCTTGGGTTGTATAAAAATAAAGGCTGTATTTTGGGGCCGCATCATAAAAAATAGCAGCCAAACTATCCTGATTTTGTTTTTCCAGGTCTGATAAATGCTCCGCCTTTGCTTGGTAGTGCAAGTCAAAAAAGTGAAGTATTTCTTGTGCCGTATAGGTACCCGCGTACAGCAATTGGGCGGGTTTGGCTTTCTGCAGAGTTTTGGTAACAGCACCCCCGAAAACTTGTTGAAGAAGGGGGAAAATCTCTTCTTGCGTAAAAGTACAATCTTGACAGGCGGGTTGGGGGAAGGCGTGCTTTAATACATCGCAAAAGTTGGCTATTTTGGAAGAGCCTTGCATGAATATGGCCCATTCTCTGAAAAACGGAATAATGATACATTCATTGTATTCTTTTTCCAATAACCAGGCCTTGGCACCAAGTCTTTCATGGGATACACGAAAATCCCGCACACCGGAGAAAAATAATTTTCTGCCGTTATCTACTTTAACAGGCAATCCATAGCTATTTTGGGCGGCACAGGCGGAAAATTCCGGTATTTCATAGGGCTGTCTGGCATGAGCCGCTTCATGAATACCGATATTAATTTGCTGTACCGGATAAGGGATATTGGTTTCAAACCCAATGGAAATATTTTTTCCGGCCGGCTTGCGGCATACACCCAAAGAGCAAACAAAAAAGGATATTTTGGATATATCCAAATCCCATTCATCAAAGATATAGCGCACTCCCAAATATCCCCAGAACAGAGCGGCTTTTTCTTCGTTATTTAAGTCTGTATACAGCTCTTTAAGTAAAATGGTTTTGTCATTGAACAAAATGGGAGTATCGGCTAAAGTAATTTCATTTTTTTCTACCCACTTTAAGAAATTATCCACCCGATACCAGCCTGTTTTGTGCGCGGCATCGGCAAAATCTTCTCTTTCGTAGTAGGTGGTCAGCTCATGGCGCACCAACGGATAAAGCGTAGAGAAATGGGCCTTGTGTTCACTAGAAGCATATTCTATAAGCGCATCAACCCCTTGCGCTTGCAACAGAACAGGCGCAAAGAAAAAAGTCAATGCAACTAAAATAAGGCATTTTTTAATCATAAAATTTTCCGGAAAAACGCTTATATAAATAGTATAAAAGTTATCTTTGCCAAAACAAGTAAAAAAAGAAACCCCTTGCCGAAGCAAGGGGTTTTGTGTGTATCAAAACAACTTATTTTTTCTTAGCCAATACTTCTTTGGCAGCAGCCTGGGCAGCGGCCAAGCGGGCTATCGGCACGCGGAAGGCAGAGCAAGAAACATAGCTGAAACCTTCGCGGTGGCAGAATTCCACACTTTCGGGGTCGCCGCCGTGTTCGCCACAGATACCGACTTTCAAGTTCGGTTTTTGTTCGCGGCCTTCGGTTACGGCGTGTTGAATGAGCATACCCACCCCGCGTTGATCCAAGGTTTGGAACGGATCAGCTTCCAAGATGCCTTGTTTTAAGTATTCGGGCAAGAAGGAACCGATGTCGTCGCGAGAGAAGCCAAAGGTCATTTGGGTCAAATCATTGGTACCGAAGGAGAAGAAGTCAGCTTCGCCGGCCACTTCATAGGCCAAAACAGCCGCACGCGGAATTTCAATCATGGTGCCTACGGAGTAGTTCAACTTTTTCACTTTCGTTTTGGCTACCACTTCTTCATAGACGCGGCGGATAATGGCTTTTTGTTTGACAATTTCGTTGACATCACAGGTTAACGGAATCATCACTTCGGGTACGGCTTTGATGCCTTCTTTAATCAGTTCGGCCGCGGCTTCAAAGATAGCGCGGGATTGCATTTCGGTAATTTCCGGATAGGTCACACCCAAGCGGATACCGCGGTGGCCCATCATCGGGTTTACTTCGTGCAAGCCGGCGGCGCGTTCTTGGAACGTAGCCATAGAGATTTTCAAGGCTTTGGCCAATTCTTGTTGTTTGGCGGGCAAGGTCGGCACGAATTCATGCAAGGGGGGGTCCATCAAACGAATGGTTACGCTGTACGGAGCCATGGCTTTGATGGTGGCCTTGATGGATTTTTTCATGAACGGGAAAAGCTCAGCCACAGCGGCTTTGCGTTCTTCTTCGTTTCCGGCCAAGATCATCTTGCGCAAAATAAATAAGGGAGCTTCGGAATTTTTGCCGTAGAACATGTGTTCAATGCGGAACAAACCGATACCTTCGGCACCGAATTTGCGGGCATTAGCGGCATCTTCGGCAGTGTCAGCATTGGCACGTACTTTCATGGTGCGGATAGAATCGGCCAATTTTAAGAAAGCGGCTAAGTTTTTGTTGCCTTCGCCGGCTTCTAACATTTTCAAAGCGCCGTCATACACCCAACCGCGGGTACCATTTAAGGTAATGCTGTCGCCTTGTTTATAGGTTTTGCCACCCATTTTGACGATTTTTTTGGCAGGGTCCAATTCCAACTCACTGCAGCCTACGATGCAGCATTTACCCCAACCGCGGGCTACCAAGGCCGCGTGAGAGGTCATGCCGCCGCGTTGGGTCAAGATACCGGCCGCAGCGCGCATACCTTCAATATCTTCGGGGTTGGTTTCTTCACGGATTAAAATGGCATTTTGTCCGGCTTCTTGCAATTTGATGGCATCGTCAGAGTTGAATACGATCACACCGCAAGCACCGCCCGGGCCGGCCGGCAAACCTTTGGCAACCGGTTTGGCATTGGCTTCGGCTTTGGGGTCAATGGCAGGGAGCAAAAGCTCGCCCAATTGGGCCGGAGTAACACGCAAAACGGCGGTTTCTTTATTAATAAGGCGTTCTTTGAGCATATCCAACGCCATTTGCACAGCGGCCGTACCATTGCGTTTGCCTACGCGGCATTGCAACATCCACAAGGTGCCGTTTTCAATGGTAAACTCAATATCCAACATATCGCGGAAATGTTTTTCCAAGCGTTTTTGGATAGCGTCCAATTCCTTATAGGCTTTGGGCATGGTTTTGTCCAAGGTGGGCAAGTGAGCAGAATGGGCATTGGAAGACCATTTGTTCATCGGAGACGGCGTGCGGATACCGGCTACCACGTCTTCCCCTTGGGCATTAATCAAGTATTCGCCGTAGAAGTGGCTGTCGCCATTACCGGGGTTGCGGGTAAAGGCTACGCCGGTGGCGCTGTTTTCGCCCATGTTACCAAACACCATGGTTTGTACGTTTACGGCTGTACCCCAATCGTGCGGAATGTTTTCAATGTTGCGGTAAGCAATGGCGCGTTTGCCGTTCCAAGAGGCAAATACGGCACCGATAGCACCCCACAATTGTTCGTTCGGGTTATCGGGGAATTCTTTGCCCAATACTTTTTTGACGATTTTCTTAAATTCTACGCATAATTTTTTGAGTTCTTCGGCCGGGATAGCGGTGTCGTCCGTCACACCGAGTTTCTTTTTCAAATCGCCCAATTTGCCGTCTAAAATTTTGCGAATACCTTCGCCGTCTTTCGGCTCAATACCGGCGGCTTTTTCCATTACCACGTCGGAGTACATCATAATCAAGCGGCGGTAAGCATCATATACAAAGCGTTCATCGCCGGTTTTGGCAATCATACCCGGAATGGTTTTTTCCGTCAAACCGATGTTCAAAATGGTTTCCATCATACCCGGCATGGAAGCACGGGCGCCGGAGCGAACGGATACCAAGAGCGGATTCTTTTCGGAACCAAATTCTTTTTTCGTGATTTTTTCTACTTTCTTAAGGTTGGCTTCTACATCAGCTTTTAAGGTTTTGGGGTAAGTCTTTTTGTTATTCCAATAGTAGGTACAGACTTCGGTGGTGATTGTAAAACCCGGAGGAACGGGGAGTTTTAATTGTCCGGCCATTTCGGCTAAGTTGGCACCTTTACCGCCCAACAATTCTTTCATTTTGCCGTTTCCGTCGGCTTTTCCGCCTCCGAAAGCATAAACCATCTTGGTTACTTTAACAGCTTTTTTTGCCGCCGGCTTTACAACTTTTTTGGCGGTCTTTTTTGCAGTTTTCTTTACCATGTTTTCTTTTTTCTCCATAAATAAATAGCGTGCGGGACGACGAACATCACCCCGTAAAACAGGTTTTGCACTCTCTTATTGTATTATATTTCCTATTGAAAATAAAGTTTTTTCCTTATTTTTTAAGATTTTATCCAAAAGACCTATTTGCTTTATAGGTCCTGCCTATGTTTGGGTTGGGTCTGCGCGGGGGGAAAGTTCTGGGTCCAAAAAATATCAACAATTGGGCCTAATGACCCTGTTGCGTAAAAGACAGAAAAGTTATCCTATGGTATAAGCTGAAATGCGAAAGAGAAAACAGGGGTTTATATATGAATAAAAATTTTATTTTAACGCGCAAAGTGCAAATCACCAAAAAACGTCATTTGGAAAGAGAAATTTCCTGGGTGAAGCGCGAATTTAAAGATTTTACCACCTTGAGTGATATTGACCTTTATAATGCAGAGCGCTATGCCGCATTGCATTTAGGCACTACGCTTGTATAGATTTTATCCTTCATATCTCCTCCTACAACAAACTCAGCCCACCTTTTCAGGTGGGTTTTTTGTTGTGAAAAAAGAAGATATTTGTTATAGTGTAAAAGATGTTTGCCATTTAGGAGATTTTTTATATGAATAAAAAAGGTTTTACTTTAACGGAAATATTGATTATTGTATTAATCATCGCAGTATTATCCGCAGTGGCATTGCCTATTTATAATAATGCCGTTGCGCAAAGCCGTTTCTCTACCTTAATGCCGTCTGCCAAAGCCTTAAAAGACGCCCAAGAGCGTATGTATATGAGCAACGGAAACTACACCAATAATTTTGAAGATTTGGATTTATCTATTCCCGGCACCATTACAGCAGATAAAGTATTAAGCGGCGATGAAACCTTTCTCATGGCTAATACCAATGAAGACAGCGCCGCCAAAAACAGCATTATTGCCACCCATGCCAAAATACCCAATGTAAACTTGGTGATGTATTTGTCCCACAGCCCTAATTTTGCCGATGATATTCATTGTGAAGCTAAAGCCGATGATAAAAATGCCAACCATCTCTGCCAAACCCAAAACGAAACGCTGGTAGGTACGCGCGATGCTTACAATGTTTATTTAATATCCGGCACCGGGGAAGGAAAGCTAAGCTCTTGGCCCAAAACCGGAGAATGCCAAACCAACGCGCAATACGGCAACTGCCAACGCCACACGAACGAAAACGGCAGTTATAACGAAACATTCATCAAAAACGGCCGCGAAATGGATTATCATTATGATAAAGACGGCAACCTTACCTATGCTACGCAAAATGTTACGGATCAGGGGGTTTTTGTGGAAGCCTGGTTTGAAAACGGAAACCGCGTAAAACAAACCCAAACCTATGAAGACGGACACGTAGCTACATGGGAGTATGACGCTAACGGCACAAAGACGGCCTTTGAGTCCGTAGATTCAGCGGGGAATTTACTCCAAAAAGCAGAGTACAACGCAGACGGAAGCTACGACAATTATTATTGGTATGAAAACGGCAATGTAAAACAACACAATACCTATGATGATAGCGGCGTCCAAACCGGTACCACCACGTATTGGTCGGATAATCCGGGTAAAGTGCAATATTACAATACTTACGAAAACGGCGAATATGTTGCTCAAACCAAGTATTGGCCGGACGGAAGTGTACGCGGATATTACACAATGACGAATGGAAAAGATGATGGTCGGGTGGCTGTTGAATATAATGAAGATGGGTCTATCAGAAAAACAGAAGAATATAGTGCCCCCGGTGTAGCCGAAAGGACTTATCTATACAATTCAGATGGCACTTGGGTTTCTAAACCTAATTTAGACACTTCCCAAGGGGAGTTTTCGGGTACGTCTACTGATGAGTCCACCTGGGTCTATGGTACATATACCACGGATAGCAATGGGAATATCAACCGCTCTGACGGGGTTGTGATTCCCGGCAGCAACAGCTACCCTAACCTTTGCACCGCCCACCCGGACCAACCGCAATGTGCCGGATAGATAGCGGATTTGCTATAATATCTGTATCAGATAAGCCCCTTTGGAAAAGTATTTCCAGGGGGCTTTTTATTTGCTATAATAAAATAGTAGTATTCTAAACATTAAAAAAGGAGAAGGTTGGACTTCGGCTCGGCTATCCTAAGGTGATGGAACGCTTGGTCGTTATAGTTTTCAACCTAAGTGTATAATAAGATGGTACTTTCTTTACAAGACAGAAAAGACATTATCAGCAAATTCCAAAGCAAACCGGGCGATACAGGTTCTGCCGCCGTACAAATTGCTTTGATTACCGAACGCATCAGCTATATTTCTAACCACCTTAAAGCCAATCCGAAAGATTTCGCCGGTGAACGCGGCTTGAACAAATTGGTCGGCCAACGCAAACGCTTGCTCGCTTACTTGAAAAAAACCGACTTTGAAAAATACCAACAAGTCACCAAAGAACTCAAATTAAGGAAATAATTTAAATGGAAAATTTTAACCATAATTTTGACATCCAGTCTTTGGACGTGGAAGTCGGCGGTCAAACAATTAATCTGCAAACCGGATTAATTGCCAGACAATCTGACGGCGCCGTTATGGTTACTTTGGGCGAAACCAAAGTATTAGCCACAGCCGTCTGTACCAAAGAGCAAAAGCCGGGCCTTTCCGACTTTATGCCCTTGACCGTCAACTATAAAGAGCGCACCTATGCCGCCGGCAAAATCCCGGGCGGTTTCTTCAAACGTGAAGGACGCGCCAGCAAGAAAGAAACCCTTTCTTCCCGCATTATTGACCGCACCTTACGCCCGATTTTCCCCGAAGGTTTCGCTTGCGAAACCAACGTAACGGCGATGGTGCTTTCTTATGACGGCGTACACGGGGCCGACATTGTAAGCGTACTCGCTTCTTCTGCCGCCCTGGTAATTTCTTCCATTCCGTTTAACGAACCGGTAGCCGCTGTGCGCATCGGCCGCGTAAACGGCGAATACATTGTCAACCCCACCAAAGCCCAAGAAGAAGAAGGGGATATGGACCTGGTTATTGCCGGTTCTGCCCAAGGGCTTTTGATGGTAGAAGGCGGTGCCAAAGAAGTGGAAGAAGAAGCCATCATTAAAGCGATGGAAGTGGCTAAGCCGGAAATTGACAAACTTTGCGCCGTACAGCTCAAACTGCGCGAATTGGCAGGCAAACCGAAATTTACCTACAACGTGGAAAAATTGCCGCAAGAAGTGGCCGATTTAGCCAATGGTAAATTCCGCGAAGAAGCCAAAAACATTTTACATGCTTTTGCTGATAAACAAACCCGCGATTTGCAGGTTGCCCAGCTCAAAGCCAGCTTTACCGAAGAATTGACCGCTACTTACGGCGATAATGCCGCCACTTATGCGGCCTTTGCTTTGGAAAACATCATGTATGAAGAATCCCGCAACATGGTATTGCACGAAAATGTGCGCGTGGACGGCCGCAGACCGGACGAAATCCGCCCGCTCAGCTCCATGGTCGGCTTATTGCCGCGTGCGCATGGTTCTGCCTTGTTTACCCGTGGTCAAACCCAATCTTTGGCAGTAGCTACTTTGGGTACGCCCGATGATCAACAAATGGTAGAAGGCTTGGACGATACCAGCTACGAACGCTTCATGCTCCACTACAACTTCCCGGGTTTTGCTACCGGTGAATGCAAACCGGACCGCAGCCCCGGCCGCCGCGAAATCGGCCACGGGGAATTGGCCCGCAGAGCTTTATTGCCCTTAATCCCCAGCGAAGCGGACTTCCCGTACACCATTCGCGTTGTGTCTGACATTATGGAATCTAATGGTTCCTCTTCTATGGCCAGCGTATGCGGTGGTTCTTTATCCTTGTTCAATGCCGGCGTGCCGATGAAAGGCGCTTGCTCCGGTATTGCCATGGGTGCCATTTCCGGTGACGGAAAATTTGTAGTATTGTCCGATATTATGGGTTTAGAAGACCACTTGGGCGATATGGATTTCAAATTGACCGGTTCCCGCCAAGGTATTACGGCTTTCCAAATGGACGTAAAACTCAAAACGGGTATTCCTTTGGACATCTTGCGCCAAGCCATTGCTCAAGCTACGCGCGGCCGCTTGCACATTATGGACCACATGGAAAAAACCATTGCCGCTCCCAGCCAAAACGTATCCCGCTATGCTCCGGTGATTTTCAAAATGAGAATCCCGGTGGACAAAATCGGCATGTTAATCGGCCCGGGCGGAAAGAATATCAAACGTATTACCGAATCTACGGATACCAAAATTGATATTCAAGAAGACGGCACCGTAACCATTGCCGCGGCTAACGGCGACAAATTGGACCAAGCCAAAGCGGAAATTGAAATGATTACCGCCGAAGCTGAAGTGGGCAAAATTTACAAAGGTAAAGTCGTATCCATTCAGCCGTTTGGTGCTTTTGTGGAAATCTTGCCGGGCAAAGATGGTTTGTTGCATATTTCTCAAATTGACAAACACCGCATTAACAAAGTGGAAGATGTATTGAAACTTGGCGATGAAGTGGAAGTCAAATGTATTGAAATTGACAACAACGGCAAGGTGCGCTTGTCCAGAAAAGAATTGTTGAAATAGTTTTTTTTCAACGCAGTAAAACCCGGGGGAAAAACCCCGGGTTTTTTGTTACAATATAAAGTAGTTGAAAAAAATTTATTAACAATTATACTAATAATATGAAAACATTTATTTCCTTCTTAATGTCCGCCGTATTTTGTTTTTTCACCGGAGTCGGCGCGTTTGCCGCATCTCCGTGGGGAATGATGGACGAATATAACCGGCCGCAAACAAAATTAAAACCAATGGATAAAATCCTGACTGGGGATACCATCCACTATTTAATTTTAAACGAAGATATTGCTCCCGAAGACCAACCCCAATATATGAGTCTCATTGTTCAGGCAATCAATGCTTGGCCTAATTATGTGGCGGACCAAATCCGAATTTCCGGCCGTGATATGGAATTTATGGATATTTTGCCTTTGCTCAGCAAAGGGGTAAGAACAGAAATGACGCAAGTTCATAAAAAGGCCGATGTGCAGGTAGAATTCGTTTCACAACAAGAAATTACCGACAATTGTGGCCATGATGCCGGCGGGTGTATTATGTTTGATTCGCTTATTTATGTGCCGAAAATTGTTACCTATAACAACAATTATTCCAACTATAAAAGTGTATTGAGCACCTTGATTCATGAGATAGGGCACTCTTTTGGTTTGGCTGACCAATATTATAGCGGAGCCAATCAGAATGCGTCGGCGCACCATTCTACATCAGACAGAGTAAACTCTGATAAGAGTATCATGTCTTACGAAAACGATTTAGGCTGTGATGATGTGGACGGATTTATTAACGTTATGGATATTATGTCCGCCAAATTGGAAGGAGCTTACAGCGAACGCGCCCAAAAGGGCTGGAAAAGTTTCTGCGATGCCACTATGTATAAAAATGGAAAGGTACTCAACAGAAAGCCTTACATGATCGGCAACAGAAGACATGAGTATGATGCACAAGGAAATTTAAAAAGTACCCAATACAAGATGCCTTTCTTTTATTATGATAGCCCGATCAAACCCATAACCGACGATCGCTATTCTATGGCGGTAAATATGGGTCGGGAATATTGGACTTTGTCTGTGTATGACCAAGGAATTAATTTCAGTAACGGCAACTATGAGTTATCTACCACTCGTACAGCAGATCAAAAGGGTGTTTCCTGGGAATTTCCGTTCTTAAAAAAAATGAGCACTATATCTTTGAAGCCCAATGGCTGCACTGCTGAATTGAGTATGGATTCGGAAGTATCCGTTACTGCGCTCATGGACGAAAATGAAAA
>JAFVWP010000002.1 GCA_017501565.1 Elusimicrobiaceae bacterium
GAAGCCAAATGCTACAAATATTTTTTTCTTGCTGATTTTGATTTTTCTTAAAAATTTCAGCACATATTTTTATGAAAAAAGCTACAATATATCCGTTATTTTCATACCGCGCATTTTGCGCAAAAAGGAGAAAAACGAAATGAAAAAACTCATTTTACTCAGCAGTGCCGTATGCCTTTTGGCTACCGCTTGCACCACCCCGGGGAAAAGAACCGCTTGGGGTGCCGGCGGCGGTGCCGCCGTGGGCGCTTTGACGGGGGCTATCATCGCCAATAACACCGGCGGACAAAGCCACCAAGGCGCCATTTATGGTGCATTGGCCGGGGCCGCCGCGGGCGGTTTGTTGGGCAATTATTACGATGCCCAAGCCAAAGAATTGGCCGCCATCGCCCAAGTGGAAAAAATCAAAGACGCCAACGGCAAAACAATCCGCTTGGTCATCACCTTGAAAAACGATATTTTGTTTGAAAGTGGCAATGCGGCTTTGTCTGCCGCGTCCGTCAGCACGTTGAACGATTTGCTCAAAGTGCTTAAAAAATATCCGAAAAACAATATCGTCATCGCCGGTCATACCGATTCTACGGGCTCTGAAGCGTTCAACCAAACCTTGTCTGTGCAACGCGCCAAATCCGTCTATGATTATTTGACCGCCAATGAATTATACACCAAAAGCATTCAATATGTAGGCTATGGCGAAACCAGCCCCCTGGTGGACAATTCCACCGCCGAAGGCCGCGCCAAAAACCGCCGCGTAGAGCTTTTGATTACCGCCAACGAAAAAGACTTGAAATAGTTTCTGGGCCAACAAAAACCCGCTCTTCGGAGCGGGTTTTTTGATGAGTAAAAAGACCGATTACATGATACCATAATAATTTCCGTTGGCATCTACAAACATATATTTCTCTTGAAAATAGTACTTGCGCATACAGGCCGAATAATCATATTCATCATGTCTTTTGTCATAACATAATAAAGCCACGCGGGAAGCAATTTCTTCTGATTCTTCCACAAAGTCCAGAGCGCGGATAATTTCTTCGCGCTCATAGTCAAAAAACAAGCGGCCCGGATTGGGATTTAACGTAATATCTTTAATCGTTTCATACGATGAGCCGTAAGGCAAAGATAAGTTAAGCAACTCAAGCAAGACAAGCTGGTCGCGCCATTTGTCTTTAGAATAAGATGCATAATTATTTAAATAACGTAAAGCATATAAAAGCACAATATGGTTGTGTTTGGCATCTTCGTTATACCAGCCCAATTCGTCCGGCTCGCCCGTTTGCACTTGTTGGCCGTCATAGTCTAAAAGTATGGCGCCGTCCGGGGTGGCCTGGTTTAACAATTCCCAAGACATTAACAACGCATCAACCTGCTTAAAAGAAAAACGCATTCCTTCCAAATATTTGGTACTTGCAAAACGCGGCATCAAGCGGTGATAGGCCGACATCAAAGGCTCCATCACCAAAGTAAAAATGGTTAAGTCCAACACAAACTGCCTCAACCACACGCGGCCATACCCCTTCCACGGCCCGCCCAACAAAAAGCGGGAAAGCCAACTCCCCCCTTTGGTGGACAAAGAAGTCAACCCGCCTAAACGTCCGTAATTTTTTAATACATATTTGTTGGTAGAGCGTGTGCCTACGCCGTGGGATATTTTTCCCGCTACCCCCATAAAGAAAACCGTGGCTAAAATATCCAAAGCAACATCTATTGCTTCTTTGCGCTTTTCACCGCCTTTTTTCCACGCATTATCATTGATGGTTTTTACTAACTTATCGGCTTCGGTTTTAATCTTGGCGCTTACTTTTTCAGCGGGCCAATTTAGCTCCGGCACGTCCGGGTTGCGCGCAAGCGCCTCCGAATAAGCATTGTAATAACCGCCGCATTGATTGATAAAGCGATGTATTTCTATCATTTCCGCCACCATCGGCGGAGTGGGAAGTTTGTGATATTGCACCCTTTCGTTGGCTCTTTTTATCTCTTCTGCCTGTTGCGGAAAGTTCTTTTCCAAATATTGCATATAGACATTATCTTTCAGGTCCATATCCGCTTTTACATCTCGGCGCGGGCGCAGGGCTTGCGCAGAGAGCGGACAAGAACTGACCAACAAACTAAAAGCCAAAAACAAAGATAATATTTTCATTTTTCACCTTTTTAATACAGACCTATATATACTATGTTAGTACTTTTCTTGCCAAAAGACCATAGGCATTTTGGCCCCCGTAATACGTTAAAGGGCCTATTTGCTTTTTAGGCCCAAAGACCCTTGTAGAAAAAAACGGCAAAGAAGTAAGATTAGAGAGTAGGCGTATTTTATCTCAGGAGCAATTTGATGAAAAAACCTTTTTTATCTGTTTTGGCGGCGATGTGTCTGCTTGTTATAGGCACAGCGGCCTTTGGCGGTAAACATTTGGATTTAACCAATACCGCTTTTTCCGATATTGGCAACCCGATGTGGGTAGTGGAGCGCAGTAAGGCGTTCTCTGCTACGGGCCCTATGCCCCTTCAACATATAGAAGCGGTGCGAGCCGTTATAGGCGGGTACATTACCCAAACCAACCGCAACTCCGAGTGGATTACCATTGAAGACGTAAAACCCGGCGACATTTTATTACGCCGTTACCAGCCCAGCGGTGCAAGCGTAGTTGAAGTATTGACCCCCGCGGAATTTTTGAAAAATTATGTAGCAGAGTCCGGAGCGGAAATCCGCTTGGACGGCGAAATAAAACAAGCCGTTGCTCCCAGAGTATCTTCCCGCGCCGAAGCGACCGCATTAATGCGTATGATTCAAAATAAGGCATTGGAAGAAATAAATTACGCCCACGTACCGGAAGACGCCTTGTTGAAAGTACGCTTACACTTACAAGAAAAGATAGAAACCCCTGTTGGATCTTTTGTAGAAACCCTTCCTGCTTCACCGGAATCAGAATTTCGTCTCGCTCCAACAGACGGATATATTACCGGTCAAAACGGCACTAAAATAGCCGTTCCCAAAGGTTCTTTGCTCAAATATGTAAATGGGAAAATTAGCCACTTTACTACTCCCGAATATTACAAAAAAATGTTTGCAACTACGGATTTGATATTTTCCCAAGCCACAGAAACGCGAATTTTAATGGCCCCTACTCAAGTATCCTTATTGCATAGCAGATTTCCAAATGAGATACATCAATTTTTGGAAAATTTTAAAAACAACAGGTATGTAAGTGGCACAAGCGTCGTAGAAGCAAAAATGTTACCCATAGGAACATTAGATATTTTGGAAAGCTATGAGCGCTACGTAAACGTGATGGATAAAATTAACAAAAACTTTTCCTTACGCAACCAAAGTGCTCATGCCGCCAAAGCCTTGGAATTAGACATTGCCCAAGCCAAAATCTACCGCGCCCAAACGCGCGAATTGGTTAAAAAGTACGGCCCCGGATTTGAAACAGCGTTAAAGGCCCGGGTGTCTTCCCGCTTACCGGCCGAATACAGATTGGCGGCAGAAAACATCTTCCGCCGCATTTCCCGCGGTACCTTGCTCAGTGTGATGGTCGTGGGTGGGTTACAGGCGGTAGAAGCCTTACTTGCCAATCTCAGCGAGCCGGACATGAGTGCAGACATGGCCCAAGTGATGCAAATTTCCGTCAAAGAAAGAGATGCTTATTTACAGGTTTTAAAAACCAATCCGCAACTTTTGGTTTATATGCCGCAAGCGGTCATTGAAGAAGCCGTCTTACGTCAAGACTTTGACCAACCCGCCCTGGCGGCAGAGCTGTATTTGTTCAACCAATTCAGCGAAGAATTGGTTGAAGAAGGCTCCGTGGCCCAACAAATCCACCAACGCGTTGTAGAAGAATCTAAAGCGATGGCGGCAGAAGTGGAAGCGGAAAAAGTATTGGCCCAAGCGGCCGCACAAAGCTAAACAAATCAAACTTTTTAAACCCCGCCCGATAAGGCGGGGTTTTTAGTATTAAAAAGACGTGCAGAAGCCGTATAAATTTGCTATAAAATAAGTATGCAAAAAGCCGAAAAAAAACAAGTCAAAGCACTCATTGACCTTATCAACCGCGAAACCGGCCCCCAGGCCGCGTTGTTGCGCGGGGAATTGGCACGGATTATGCAAGAAAATCCGTCGGTATTGCATGATATTATAGAAAAAGATTTTCATTCCGCGGTGCCGGCTTCGTTG
Source organism: Elusimicrobiaceae bacterium (assembly GCA_017501565.1). Lineage (GTDB taxonomy): Bacteria > Elusimicrobiota > Elusimicrobia > Elusimicrobiales > Elusimicrobiaceae > Avelusimicrobium. The sequence continues at coordinate 4,172 of JAFVWP010000002.1, forward strand.
GTGCATGCCATGGAAGAAGCCTGTTGGGACAGCTTGCAAAAAAATGTGCACCTGTTTGCCCAAAAAATCAACCCTAACTTAGAAGAAGGCCTAGCCATCGTTACCCGCTTTGTCAATCCGGCCGTCGCGTTGGAAGAAATCAGCCAGGATTTAGACACCTTAGCCCGTAGCTTACGTCCGCTGTTGCTAAATTGCAACGGCACGGCCGAAGTATTAGACATTATGAGCCGTTTCTTTTTCCGCGTGCAAGGCTTTACCATTTTGCCGTCCACCAAAGATATTAAAGAAGTTTCCTTCGGGCGTTTTTTGGAAAAAAAATCCGGCTCTGCGCTGTGCTTATCTTGCTTGTATGCGCTGTGTGCCGAACGTTTTGGCTTAGACGGCGGCGTGGTGGACTTGGCCGGCCGATTGCTAGCCGTCATTTTCCCGACGGACGGCTCCGAGCCTGTATTTGTGGACCCGTTGGCCCAAGGCAAACAACTGCTCTTGCAAGATTGCAAAGAATATATAGACTCTCGGAATTTACAATGGAGCGAAAACTTTATCACTCCGCTTTCTTCCCATGCCTTGATGAGACGCTTTTTGGGAAATATGATTTTTATTTTAAATAAACTTCGCGACGAACGGCGCCTGGCGTACTTGCGCCGTTACATGGACATTTTGAATAATTCTTATCAATAAGGAGGCAGACATGGCTTATTATTTTTATTTGGCGCTTGGTGTACTTTGTTTCATCGGAGAAATGTTTACGTTTGATTTTTCTTTGGCTTGTTTCGGTACAGGCTTGTTCGGGGCGGCTTTGGTTTCTTGGTTAGGGTTAGGCTTAGGTTGGCAAGTGGCTGTATTTATTATAGCTTCCTTGGGCTTGTTTTTCCGTATTCGCCCTTTGGCGCTTAAACACTTGTACCACAAAAGTAAACATATCAAAACCAATGTAGATGCTTTAATCGGCAGAAAAGTATTGGTAACTATGGAGCCGGACGAAGAAACCATGATTGGCCGCGTGCAAGTGGACGGAGACTCTTGGCGGGCGCATTTCCCGGCCAAAGTAAAAGCCAACGAGCATGTAATTGTAGAAAAATTAGAAGGAAATACTTTGTTTGTAACACTTATAAAAATGGAGGAAGTAAAATAATGGCAGAAATGTATCTAATCTTCTTAGGTTTACTTGTATTCTTTGCGCTTGTTTTGATTGCAAAGGGTATTAAAATTGTGGACCAGGCGCAAGTGGTCATTGTAGAGCGCTTTGGTAAATTTCACGAAGTTTTATACCCGGGCATCAATTTGATGATTCCGGTCATAGACAGACCGCACATCATGGAATGGCGCAGCAACCGCGAGTATATAGACGGCAACGGACGCACCCGCTCAGTACCGCACATGGAAGTGCGCAGCGTAATTGATATGCGCGAAGCCGTGTACGATTTCCCGCGCCAAAGCGTTATTACCAAAGATAATGCCACCATTGAAATCAGCGCTGTTTTGTATTTCCAAATCACGGACCCGGTCAAAGCCGCTTATGAAGTGGAATCTTTGCCCATGGCTATTGAAAAATTAACGCAGACCACCTTGCGTAACATTTTCGGTGAATTGGACTTAGACCAAACCTACACCGCTCGCGAAAAAATCAACAGCAAATTGTTGGTCACCTTGGATAACGCCGCCAATAAATGGGGTGTAAAAGTAAACCGCGTGGAATTGCAAGACATTATCCCCCCCACCGCTATCCGCGAAGCCATGGAAAAACAAATGAAGGCCGAGCGTGACCGCCGTGCTACCGTAACGGAAGCGGAAGGGTTGAAAACTTCGCAAATCTTAAAGGCCGAAGCAATCCGCGAAGCGGAAATCAAAAAGGCCGAAGGTATGAAACAGGCCGCCATTTTGGAAGCGGAAGGTATTGCCGAAGCCAAAATCAAAGTAGCCAATGCCGAAGCCGAAGCCGTCAAAATCTTGGCCAACGGCGTGGGCGACAAAGCCAACCCGGCCAACTATCAGGTATCCTTAAAATACATTGAAGCGCTCTCTAAAATGACCGAAGGCAAAGACAACAAAGTTATTTACATGCCTTACGAAGCCAGCAATGTGTTGGGTGCCGTAGCCGCCATTAAAGATTTAACCGGCGGTGCCCCGCAAAAATAATTTTGCCAATGCAAACCCCGCTCCGATGAGCGGGGTTTTTTTATGCTATATCAATAAAAAACCCGCCGAAAGGCGGGTTTTCAAATATAAGCCAAGAGGGGGGATCGAACCCCCGACCTACCGCTTACGAAGCGGTTGCTCTACCAGCTGAGCTATCTTGGCAATAAAATCAAATCTAAACTACCTATATATTTTACAAAAAACAAACAACTTTTGCACGTAAGCTTTACTTTCCCTTCGGAAAATAGTTAAACGGCGGCTGACGCAAACGCATCTGCATTTGGGCCAGGCGCAAGCTGTGGCGGTGTCTTTGTAAAAATTCTTCTTCCACTACCCCTTCGGGTCCGCGCGCATAGGCATCTATCCAATATTGGGCGCGGGCGGGGTTTTTCTCCATCAGGGCGATGCTGGTCAAATAAACATAGGTAGCTTCATGGACAGGGTCTGTAAGCAAAGAACGCTCAAAACTTTGCTTGGCAAGCTCCATATTTTCAATAGCTTTTTTTTCATAGTCTTGGCGTTGAAAGTCTAAGGTTTCCGCTTGGGCCAACTTGGTAAAATGAACGGCGTAGGTATAATAAAACTCCCCAAACGCCTGGTGCAAGAGTGCGTGATTCGGCACGTGTTTGCGCACGAAATTTAAATCCCGCAAGGCGCGCTCATAGTCGGTGGACGGGGCATCGGTGTCGCCTTTGTAGGGAGAAAAAGTTTTTTCCAAATTCATGGTTTGGCGCAAGATATAGGCGCGGTATTGACGATAACCCGGCACGAAAGGATTGCGAGAAATAGCCTTTTGGTAAAAATCCAAAGCCCCTTCAAACATAGCCCGCTTGGAAAACCCCGCCGCCACGCCGTAGTAATGGTCCGCAAGCAGAAAGTTTCCCGCCCAAGAAATAGGCCACAGGCTGATCAGCAAAACAAAAGGCACGCGGGCCCAGCGGGCATAAAACGCCGCCCGCACATACAGCCAAGCCCCGCCGAACACCGCCACACACAACACCCCCCAAGCGATGTATTTTAAGAGCCAATCGCCCATATTTTTAGGGCTTAAATTGCCCGATATTTGCCCAAACAGCCAAAGCCATTTCCACACCAGCCACCCAAGCCCCGCTATCAGCAAAACGCGCCCGAGCCACAGCCAGGCGGGGCGGGTATGCGGGTCTGTTTGGACGGCGGTTTCTTCTTCAGGCATAGCCAAGCGCACCAAAAGCGCACCGAACAAAGTAAAGAACATTCCCGTAGAAACAAAGCGGATACTAATATCAAAAAAGCTATGCGCTATCATACCCGCATAGGCGGCGCCGTACCCCAACACCCACCAAAATTGCGGGCTCATTTCCGCGCTGTTTTTGGCGGGCAGAACGGCAAAACGGCGCACCGCACGCACCGCGCCGTAAAGCACAAAAAAGAGCAACCACATAAACAGCGCCAAGCCGATTGTCCCGGCGGTGGCCCATTGCTCTAAAAATTCATTTTCGGCGTGTTGGGTTTCGTTATTGTGGGCATTTTCTATATAAAAAATTTGCGGTTTGCGGTAAGCGGGATAAATGGTTTTAAAACTGCCGACCCCGGTGCCCATAACAGGGCTGTCTTGCACCATGGCAAACGCCGAAGACCAAGTATAGGCGCGAAAACTGACGGATTGGAAACGTTTGAAAGCATACACCCCCACCAATACTGCCGCCCCGATGAAAAGCACCGCCGCGGCGGCATACAGCTTGCGCAAATGCTTTTGAAGGGCGAGCACGCAAGGCACATATACAGCCGTAAAAAACGCCGCCGATACGGCAAAGCCGATCCACGCGCCCTTACTTTCGGTAAAAAACAAATCTATCCCCGCCAAGCCCAAAAGCACCAACAGGCGTTTTTGTTTGGTACGCATAAACTCGGCTAATACCACAAAGGAAGAGAAAACCAAGAAATCGGCAAAAAAGTTCGGGTTGGCATGAGTGGAGAAAATACGCGCGCCGAAATACGCTCTCCACGGCAGAATATCCACCCCCGCCCACCAATGGTCTGCCACTTGCACCGCGCCGTATAAAACAGACACCCAGGCCGAGAGCACCACCCATTTGGTCAGCACCCGCGCCGACTCTTGGGTAAAGCGGTCCAACACCATCAAGGTCAACAAGAAATATAAAACGTATCGTAAAAATTCGTCAAACCCCGCCAAAGGATAGGGGGTCAAAGCATAGCCCAAAAAATTCCACCCGTAATAAGCCAAAAAAGGCAAAAGCCAGGGCAAATTCTTGCGCGTAACAGGCCAACGCTTTTGCACACAAAGCAAACTGACCCAAAGCGCGCTTAAAGCAATGGCCCCGCTTTGGAAAAGGGTAATTTTGACATAAGCCGTATCATAGGTGCCCGTAAAAAAGCTGACCGATACCAACAGGCACAAAAGCCCCATTGCCCAAGACAAGGCCTTATCGGTCCACGCGGTAAAGCGCGCCAGAGCCGTCCCCGCTTGGGGTGCGGCGGCAGAGAAAGAAGATTTGTGTTTTCTTTTGGCAACAGGTTTGGCTGACATAGTTATATAGTATCAATTTTGCCTGAAAATGAGAAAAAATTTTATGGTTGCTTTTTTAAAATTTTTTGCTATACTATTGTTAAGTGGTTTACAAGACCGCTAATTTGTTTTAGATTCAAAAAGGAGAAAAGACATGAAGAAAGGTTTTACCTTGATTGAATTGCTGGTAGTCGTCTTGATTATCGGCATTTTGTCTGCTGTGGCCTTGCCGCAGTACACCACCGCGGTAGAAAAATCCCGCGCCGTAGAAGCAACCAACTTGGTTAACACCATTAAACAAGCCGGCGAACGCTACTACTTGCAAACCGGTTCTTTCCCGGGCGCAGACATGACCGTATTGGATATTGAAGTACCCAATAATGGTGTAACGAAAAACTTCACCTATACCACCACCGGTACTGCCGGCTACGTGGTTTCTGCCAAGAAAAATACCGGTACCCAATACTACATTTCCATGGGTGTTTTGCCGGACGGCACGTTTAAACGCTATTGCGGTGCTGCCGCCGCTACGGCTACGGGTTCCGCCATTACGGCTCCTACCGCCGCCTCCGGTGATGCTTTGAAAATCTGCAAAGCCATCACTGCCGGCCACGATGTAGACGGCAATTGGTAAGATTTACCGATACAAAAAACCGCCCGAAAGGGCGGTTTTTTTATGGGCAGAGTCGGCGGTAGCTCACCAAGGCGCGTAAGTTGTGCGTGCTTAACTGCGCCAAGGCAGGGTCTTGATAGTCAAAGCGAATGCGGCAGACGGCGGCATTATGGACCGCCGCGCAACCGCCGCAAACACTCCCCCCTAGTAAGAGTAGCGCTACGGCGCAATATTTTATCCGTTTTTTCATGGGCTTTTTTCTCTTGGCGCAAGTGCTTGTATTGCGCGCACACATAGCCCGCATAAAAGCAACCCGCACCGCCTATCACGCATAAACCCGCCAAGCAAACCAAGCCTGTTTCCCCTGTCATTTGCTAAAAGACCCGTCCGGGTTACACAAAGATAAGGCAGAAAGCACTTTAATTATTTTGCCCAATACCTGTTCGTCCTTTTGCGTCGGGGTCAGCTTGACCACCGCCGTAGCCAGGGCCACCAATGCCCCCAATACGGCCAATAGTTCTTTGGCATTTGTTTGTATCCATTCCATGTTTGTTCTCCTTTATTATTTGGCACTAAACTGCATTAAAATAGATTTAATGGTTTTCACATCATCTAACACGATGTCTAACTTTACATCTTGGCGCGAAAGGCGTTCTTCGTGCTGTTGTACGCGCTCTTCCAACTTATCCACCCGCGGCGGTAAGCCGTAAATGGTAAAACACCAAAACAATCCCGCCACCGCTACCCCGACAAAATACAACCATTCTTTACTTTTTTCCATACATTCCCCCGTCGCTCAGAGCATTACGCGCCTTGCCCGCAGACATACCATATTGTGGGAGAAAGCGTATCGGTAATATACACATTAAAAGACGTCGTGCTCAGCCCGCTGACACTGCTTACTTTATAAGTAGCCGCTACCCCCGATACGGAAGCATTGGTGCGTTGCACACAATATTTATTGTCGCTCATCGGTTTTAACAATGTAACTTTAATGGTTTGCTCCGAAGAAGAAGACACCCTTCCCCCTTGCTCTACCCACCCGCTTTTATACACGCGGTACCACGATGTGCCGTTGCGGTAGCTTTCCACTACATAATCTAGGTTGGCAGAAACATTAGATAAATCCAGGTCCGCTTTTTGTGTGAGCGCCGTTTGCAAAGGGGCCACCGCCGCCGCGGTCTGTTCCGCCGATACAGCCGCGCTCTTTTGGCTTTGGGCCGCACTAGCCTGGCTTTGGGCCGCCGCTGTGGCACTCAGCGCACTCTCTTGCACCGCTTGGGCGGCACGCTGTGCCGCGGCATTGGCTTGCGCCGCTCCTTGGCATGCTTGCGCCTGGGCCTGTGTGATTTGGGTTAAATAACTTTGCGCGTCGGTTTGCGCACACGCCCCCAACGGATATTTCACCGCTTGCTTTAACTGCAAGGCCAACTCCTGGGCAATCAACATGGCTTTGTCATAGCCTTGCTCCAACAGCGCGGGGTCAAAGCTTTGTTGCGCCAGAAAAGCCGTCTGCTGGGCAGTGGGCGTTTGGCGCACAATCAGCAGTTTTTGCCCGACGGATAAGGGCGGGCGGTCGCTATCGGGTTGCGGATAAAAAAGTACGTGCAATTCATCGTCAATTTCATAATCTGCCCCAATACTGCTTTCGGCTCCGTTTTCATCAAGTAAAGACACGTGCAAATCATTTTTATTTAAATAACTAAATGGAATATCCCACCGCCGACATTCTGCATTGCCTTCATAAATCACATAAGGTATTTCTTGTGCTAAAGTCATGATTGAAGCTCCTGTAATTGAAAAATTTGTTGCATTTTTCGCGCCGCATTCAAGCGCGTTTGCGTATCATTTCCCGCCGTAAAAACAGCATATTTCAGGCTTTCGGCTTCGCGCGGGTTAAGCCCTTTTTGGGCGCACCAATTATTTAGAGCGGTAAATAAAGCCTTTTCTTCCAAACCCGAAAGGCCCGCCTTTTGGCGGCAGACGGCATTTTCCAACAGCAAAAATTCTTCGCCGCTGATTTGGCCTTGGTCAAATTGTTTATTTATGTCTGCCGATGAAATTTCTCCGTCTAAAATTTTTCCGTAAGTTTGGTTGAAGGCCGTCTCATCTCTTTTCGTTTTCAAAGAAGAAAAACCCGAAAAAGCCTTGCCGTATCTTTGCCCGACAGACGGCGGCAAAGCCGCACTTAAAAGCGGTAGCGGGCCGGACTCCCGGGCGCGGGCGGCTCCATAGAGCGCCGCGGCCCCTTCCGCCCGACGGGCAAACTCCTGGCGCAACTGCCGAGTGATGTCCGCCGTCAAAGCCCGCTCCAACAGCGCTTGCGCTTCTTCAGACGGCGCAGTGGAAACAGCAGTTTGATGAATGAGCGTTTTATCTATTTCACCGCTTTCTCTCATAGACGGATAAAGAAGCGGGGCTATTTTTTGCGCCTGTTCTTCGGCGCGCGCCGTACTGATAGCCGTTTGCAAATGCGTTTGCTCTTGCGCGGGCAATCGGGCCGCAAAATGCCGATATACTTTTTCGGCTTGCTCCGTTTCCCCCGCTTGCAAAGCCGCCCGCACATTGTGGCCGATACATTGGCCCAGCAAGGCCTGCTTTTGCGCTTGCCGTTCTTCGGCAGAGCCGACGAGGATTTTTTCGGCCTGTATCGCACTAAAATTACTTTGCAAGTAGCTATCCAATGCTTTTGGTTCGGCAATGAGCGCCGCCGTTTGCAACAAGTGCGCCATGCCTTGTGTAAAGGCTTCTTCGCGTTCTGCGCGGGCTTGGCGAAGCGTTACTTTTTCCAACTCCCGCCGTAGCACCGCATAATCTTGCGCTAACAAATCATTCGGCTCCATATCGGGTGCGTTTTGCGCGGAAAAAAATTCGTCCAAACGCTCCAGCGGGCTTTGCGCCGTTTCGCGTTCATCTTGGGGAGCAAAGGCCTGTTCTTTGCAAAATTGCAAAAGTTCCCCCCGCTTGCCTGAAGTAAAAGCGGTAGCTTTTGTGTCTGCCGTTTTGCTTTCGGGTACGGAAGATTTTTTAAACCATTTCCCCACCGCTTGCGCGGTTTCCACGCCGTCGGCTATCATTTCCCCCGCCGTTTTTAATACGGCCCATCGGGTATGCCCGACGGCTTGTTTTTGCGCACGCGCCAAAGGCACCATCTGCGCTTGCGCCGAGCGATAAGCTACGTTTGGTTTGTAAACAGGTATTCTCATATTACCCCCTAATCCAACGCCCTAAAGTATCGCCCAACTGACTCCAAAACCCCAGGCTTTTGCGCTTGGCGATGGTGCGGTATTGACTGCTTTGCGTGCGGTATTGCTGGGCTTGCAAGCGGGCTTGCGTGTCATTTTCATACAAAGCGCGGTTTAGGTTTTCTGCCAGCATTTTTTGGTCTAACTGCGCATAAAGACGGCTGGTTTGCAAAATTTTTTGCGCCGTAGCCGAACCAGCACCAATGCCATTAGCGGCCAAAGCGGTTTTCTGACGCCCCGCCAAAGCCGTATAATCGCGCAAAAGCGCATTGTTTTCATAGGCGGCATTTTCCCATAAATATTGTCCGTTGCGGCGGGCATTTTCCGCTATTTGGGCCGCTTGCGCTTCGGCGGTGTAGGCCAAAGAGCGGTAATAGTCTTGCTCTTGGTCATGCCCGCCTAATAAAGATGCGGCTGTTGAAAGCATTTTGCCCCCTTTAAACAATGTTGTTCCGATGGCTCCACCCATACAACCTCCTTATTTTTTTGTGCCGATGTCGGCTTTGTTAAATTCATAAATCCAAAATGCGGGCCCCGATACGTGAAAAGACACTTTTTTTACTTTACGCCCGCCCAAACGCATGATATAGCGTTGGGCCGCGCCGTAGCGTTGATCACAGGCCGCATACAACTGCGGATACAAAGCTAAAAAACCTTGTAATACCTGTTTGGATACTTTCCAAAAGGCCTTGGAGCAGCGGCCCGCTTCCGCCCCGCTCCAAGACCATACACACGCCCGGCGGCCCAAAAAGCCTTCCGGCTCTACCCCCGCCGCCGCGGCTATTTTTCCTTTATAAAAAAATCCTACCGCCACCACCGAACGCGCTAAACATTCTTGCAGAGCGCCCTTTATATCTTGCCCGTATAAAGCTTGTATTTCGGCGCGGTCCGCCGCACGCAACGTGGCACTTAACGCCGCAAGATCTTCTTTACAAAGCGCTTGCAAACTAATATCATTAGAAGTAGTTTTTTTCATATTTTTAAGTTAGGAGAGAGAGATGTTCACACTTATCTGCATACTGCTGGCCATGGTGGCTGTGTTGTATTTAGTATTCTTTGTGATTTTTAAACTGATTTGGGTCTTGTGCAAAAAGAAACGCAACTTTTGGCCCTTGGTGTTATCCGGCATTTTAACCGGCTTGATTATGTTGGTGGTGGGGTATTATTCCTATAAACTCTATAAGAATGTATTTAAACCTTTGGCCCCTATTTCTCAAGCGATTTCGTTGCACAAACAACCGCTTTTCGGCTCTCGCAACTACACTTCGCCCGATAAAGACTTTACTCTTTCTTTGCAAAATGGTCTTTTTATGAGCGATTATTTCAACATAGAACCGGTAAAATTTTTGGTCGGTGTGGATATTAACAGCTTTCTTAAAAATAACCAACAAAACCAAAACCCGTTTGCATTTATGGTAGTAGTGAAAGTACCCGATACGAAAAGCCAATCGGCCCAAGAAGTTTTGCAAATAGTCCGCGATACGGCGGTGAAAATGAGCAATGAACGGCCTCAAGGTGATTTCATCGTTGAACCTATCGGCGATATTGAAACTTTAGACGTCGGCCCTAATGCCACAGCCGCCTTTTCACGCAATAACCTTTACACCCGGCGCAATAACATTGCTACCCCAACGGCAGTAATGTGCGTAAAAACGCCGCAGTATATCTATTGGTTGGTCGGATGCGCTTGGCCCGATGCACAAGCAATAGAACAAACCATACAGAGCTTTCACTTGCTCCCTTAAAAAGTCTTTCCAAGTGCCCGGTGATAAGCCGGGCACTTTTTTGCCCTTGCTTAACCCACCTTGCTGATGACAGCCAACAAAGTAACGGGAAAGGGCTCGTCTTGTTGAAACACGACGGACGGAAAAAGCGAGTGAGAAGAAGAAAAAACCTTGGTAAAGTCCCGCGTTTGCAAGGCGGGCGGGGTGGCATAATTCTCCCCCGGCGCATAAAGCAGTTTATCCGTTTTTCCCCCTTCAGTGCCCGCCGCACCGCCCAAGCTGTCTTGCAATTTTAAGGTTACTTGCACTACCCGGTGTTTGGGTTGGAAACCGACTCCGTCTTGGCTACTCAACGCCAATGGCAAGGTTTGAATACTCGCCCGGTAAGCAAGCCCCGCATGGGCGCAAAGCACCGCTTTGGGCAAGATAATTTTTCCGTCCGATATTTGCAAGTTATACAGCGGGCTTCCGTCGGCCAATACGCAAAAATTTTGCCCCTGCAAATGAGCCGCCCCTTCCAAAATAGTAAAAGGCTCATGGCTCTTTTTGGAAACACTGCAATCTAAAAATACCTGGTCTTGGGTGTCCTTACTCATCAAACGCGGCGGCAAACGCTCCACCAAATACTTGCCGTTTCTTTGCACCAAAAACCACGGCTCATCACTTCCGGCCCCCGGCACACAACATACGCTGATAAACCGGCCCGCTGTTTGGTGACGCGTCCAGGCAAAGATTTCTTCTTCGGGCAAATAAGTCAGGCAGAGCAACGCTCCGTCCGTCAAGATACACCAAAGCAGACTATCGGGCTCTTGTTGATAGGCCATTTCTTTGATTGTTTTATTAAAAAATAAATGCTTGCAACGCAAGGTTAAATCCCGGCTGATATAAGAAGCCGTACTATATTGGTAAAAGAAATCCCGCAGTACGCTTCCGCGTGCTTGCACATACAAAGTACGGCTCCCCACCACAATCGGCGCTAAAGAAGACGCCCCGCGTTCGGTTTCTTGGGTAAGGGTGATGTTATAGGGGGATAGGGCTCCGTCTGCACTTAAACTCCATTCGTTTCCCGATGTAAAAATAAAAAGTTTTGCCCCCACCGCTACGGAATGAATGGCATTTCTTTTCTTACCCGATAAAGTAATACCCATAGCATCGTTATCTTGCAAGGTGCGCTGGGTGCCGAAATCGTTATATTGGGAAGTCTTGGAAAACCAAATAGTTTGCGGCTCGGCTTGCGTACCGGCAAAGCCCAGGCGGTCCTGGTAAAAAAAGACACAAGACGGGTATCCGTTACCGGGACAAAAAGACCCTTGCGCCCATTGCCAACTCCACTGCTCAGGCACTGCGGCATGACGTTGCAAAGAAACCAAGACTTGCCTGGAATCAATGTATTTTTCAAGTTTTACAATCCCTTCTTGTAAAAATCCGTCCGCTTGTAAAATGTATCCCATTTCACCGGATATTGCCAAACAACGCACCCGTAAATAGCGCATTTTGGCAGAAAGCGCTAAATTGCCGAACGTATTGATATTTTCTTCGTCTTGTGCTTTGGTGAAATGTTTTACTTTCGTCCAAGTTTGGTTATCTTCAGAGCTTTCTAAAGCAATTTCCCCATACCAACTGCCGGTAGTACGCAAACGCCAATCGCCGCCGCTCTTAATGCTGGCGGAAATATCTTCATAGGCCAGAGTGCCGCTTTGCTGGCTGCTTTCCACCTGCTGTTGCAAGGCAAACAACCCTGTAATATGGTTGGGCGAAAAAAGGTCAAAATCACTTTCCAAATACCATTCTTCTTCGCCGGAAGCTATTTTTTCCCCTTCATTGCTCCCGCCGCTCATCTGTTGGCTGACCACCAAGGCCGGGGCCGACATAAGGCTGGGGTAATATTCTATCAACAGCTCCGCTCCGTTATAATCGCCACCGGTAGCTTGCGGAGATTCTATACGCAATACACCCCCTTGGTTTTGCGCTACGCACCCCGTATCGGCAAATGTGCGGTTAAAAGCCGCCACCACTTCGGCTATGTTAAAACCATAGCCATTGGGGTCATAAAAACGCACCCCTTTCCAATAGGCATGGATAAAATAGTTATTATAACTGACCGGCAAAAAAGATAAGACAGCCTTTACCCCTTCGGATATGACTTCTTGCTGTTTACAGACCAGGCGCACTTTTTTATGCTCATCAGTATTAAAAGCCGTAAAAGGGCCGTCTTTAAGCGCAAAATCGCGCCAGACAAAGTAGCCGTCATCGGTGCGGAGCAGTTGCTTAGGGCAATGGTGCTGATGGGCAAAATACAGACTTTGCCCATATTGCACATAACTAACGCTGTCAATTTCGTGCTCTGTATATTCGGTAGGTAACTCAAAAATGGCATCATTTTGCAGCAAAGTCCCCGCCTGGGTATGAAAGCGCAAATACTGATGCCCCATTTCCACCACATAGGCTTCTTTATCCCCCAATACAAAGGGCACCAGGCGGGCCTTTTTATCGGCGTATTTGGCAGTATTTACATAGGCCGTCCCGGGGCGATTGGACGCGCCGCCTTGCGGGTGCACAAAAAAATTACAGGCACTCTTCAGCCAGCTGTGATAATCGGCCGCGTCTGCCCGACTATACAAGTGCGGGCTGACTTCTCCACCCGAAAAATTAGGCTGTACATGATGAATCGGCATCATCAGCGCACCTCCCAAAAGGCACTTTTTGCCCGATGAATATCAAAGTTCTCCGTCATGTTGCAACGGCGTGCTTCGTCTAAAGCCAAGCTGTATTTTTGCATGATTTGTTGCGCCAAAGTGGCATCTGCGGTTAATGTAACCGCTAAATCTGCCGCCAATGCTAAAGAAAACACCTTTATAAAGGCCGGGTCAAATAAGGATTCGTCTTTTACATCGCGGGTATATTCGGCTTGCGCTTGTTCGGCTCCGCAAAGAATTACCCGCGTATGAATATCCTGTTCATAAATTTCTTTAAAGGTATAGCTTTGGGACGGGTTTTCTTTGGCATATACTTTGCGTAAAAACAGGCAATCCTTTGGATAAGCATAGCGATAAGGCCAAGGCGCATGGGGAATATGGGCCAATAAAGAGAGCGAAACCAAACTGCCGGCAAAAGCCCAATTATGGGTGCGAAGTACTTCTCGTTTGACCGGTTCAAAAAATAAATTACACCTGCGGGCCTTTTCTTCTTCTTGCTCTAAAGAAGAAATAGGCTCTTGTCCAAAGTGTGCC
>JAFVWP010000023.1 GCA_017501565.1 Elusimicrobiaceae bacterium
AATTAAATCAAAAAAGGAGATAAGTATGAAAAAAATGCAAATAAGAGTCAGTAAAGGCTTTACATTAATAGAATTGTTAGTAGTCGTCTTAATCATTGGTATCTTGTCGGCGGTGGCTTTGCCGCAGTATACTATTGCTGTTAAAAAAACGCGGACTATGAGTTTATTACCACTTATCAGAGCTATTGATAGCGCCGAAAAAGTTTACTACTTGGAAACCGGAGCCTATACGAATCAATGGGATAACTTAAGCATTGAAATGCCTGGCGGGGCTTCCAAATCAGGGAATAGCATGGTTTATAAAAATTTTGTGTGTTATTTTCAAGGGGGATCAACCGGTGGGCCTAGCGATTCTTCTTTATATTGTGCTTGTACCGATTCTGATACTCCACAGATTGAAAAGTATTTTGCTTCCATGCAATATATATGTTGGGCAGAACAGGACAGCATGGCAGAAAAAATTTGTAAAAGCATTAGTGGAAGAAGTACTCCAAGTGGGAGCGGAACTTTTGGAAATTCATATGAATTTTAATAAAAACCCCGCTTTTTTGGAGCGGGGTTTTATTAAGTTTAAAATCCCTGATCTTGATGGCGGATTTTTTAACATATACTAAATAAATATTATTTTATATTCATAAAATAAACTATATAAACCTATGTTCGGGGTTTTATAAAATACCCCTATGGATATTTTGAAAAGGGGAAAAATATCTCATCTTTTAATCTGTGCCTTGTTAGGGGGCTGTGCTTTTGCTTTGGCTAGCCCCGCACAAGCGCAAATTTATCGTGTTGCCCGTCCCAATCCCACCTTTGAAGAAGACACCCCTTGTAAAGAGAAAACCCCACCCAAATGGGAAGTGGCCGCCGCCGGAGCAATGTCTTATGGCAAATTGAGCGATGCCATGGGCTACACCGCCAGCCGCCGTATGGTGGGGGGAAATGTGCAAGGTTTTTTTAGGCCTTGGGATAATTTGGCTGTGGGGGTGGAGTGGAGCCGCCAAGAGAGTAAGGATACTGCTTGGCCGGTGCTGGAATATATAGAAAAAGAATCCGTTTCCGCTTTAGTAAAATACACCCTTACGCCCGATACCACTCCAAAACTTTACCTGATTCTCAGCGGGGGGAAAGTGCGTAACCGCACCAAGTATGGCTCCGCGTCTAACCTAAATGACAGCTCTTATGGGGTGGGGGGAGGAGTTTTGTTGGAAATCCCCCTATACAATGCCCTAAAAATGGGGGCAGAGTACCGCTTGAATTACCAATTTTCCCCCTGGAAAAATTTTTTATTCCAAGAGAAATCCCGCTTTAGACATCAAGTTTCTATTGGGCTTCACTGCCTTTTTTAGAATTCCCCCTTTTGGCGCGCTAATTTGCCTGTATAAAACCCCTTGTTTTGTAATGGACAAGGGGTTTTTAGCGGTAATTTAGGGGCTTTGGGCTCCCCTTTCCCCTAGCCGTACTGACCTATCCTTCTCCCTTGTTTCCAGAGCGTTGAAAATACAACGCATGCTCTGCTAGTCAGTTCCTATAAGGTAGGATCATAGCTATATGACTCTTACTTGGCTCTGCGTGCGTGTGCGCCCCCATCATCAGCCCAACACATAAAGGTTGTCTTTGCAAAAAAAACTCAGTTAGGTCTGTTAGCATAGCTAATATTTGCAATTGGGGGATATTGGGATACCCCGCAAACGCTCTAAAACGAAATAGGGGTGGGTCTATCTACCCGAAAATGCAAAATTGGCCTTAATTTTGAGTTTTTAAAAATGCCCTAAAACGAAATGCCCCATACCCCAGGTACCCCCAAAACGTTTTAGGCGATGTTTAAAAAATGGCTGTAATTTTGAAAAATAAAAAGGCAAAAAAGGTGGGGAAAATGTAAAGATAAATGACAAAAAAATGTAAAAAAATAAATCCAAAAAAACCCCTTATTTTGTAAATCGCAAAATGTCGCCTGATTTTTAACAGCTTTTAAAAATATAAAAATTGCCGAAAAGTAAAATCTAAAAGTATTTAAT
>JAFVWP010000024.1 GCA_017501565.1 Elusimicrobiaceae bacterium
GCAGCCGCCGACGGCGTAAGCTTCCTCGCCGGCGGCGTGAAGAATGTTTATTAAATTTTTAACGTATTCGGGTAGTTTCATGTTTACTTACGAGGAAAACTTTTTAGGAAAAGTTTTCCTCGCGCTCCTTTCAAAAACTTTTGAAAAAGGGGGGTTGGGATTTAATTGTTTGTATACTTCAACGCCAAAAGCTCACCTGCGGCTCGCGCGCCGAACCGAGATTAAAGTTTTTGCCAAGCTTTTTTCAAAAAGCTTGCGGGGTACGGGCGGCGCCCCGAAAGCGGCGTTTTCTTTTTGTTTCTTTTTCTTTTGCGCCTATGGCATCAAAAGAAAAAGATATATGAGCGTAGCTCATACTTTTATAAATGCTTTGTTCTTTAGATTTTTTATGTTCATTTCTTGCTGCGCAGCAAGAACAGAATGACTGTGAAATCATCAAAAAGCAAAATACACTTGGTCATTCTCCGCTCGCGAAGGGTGTTTTTATGTTCATTTCTTGCTACGCAGCAAGAAACGAACCAAAGAAGTGCGCGAGAGGAGTTCCTCTCGACTCCCTCCGACCCTCGCTGAAGAGAAAGCTCTTTGCGCTTTGGTTTTCTTTTCGTTCATTTCTTGTTATACGACAAGAAACGAACCAAAGAAGCGTACGAGAGGAGTTCCTCTCGACTCCCTCCGACCACCACGCTTAAGAGGCGTGGCGGTGCCAACTTTGCAATCATGGCATAACGCCTTTCGGTCAACGACACGAAAGGCTGTGTGGGAGAACGGACACGGATTAGGTGTTTTGGTTACACTGTGAGGCGCGGTGCACCGATTTTAATTTGTGGATTTTTTTGATTAGATTAGGGGTTTGCTGTAATTTTTTATTTGCGGATGGACGAGCGGTTATTGTGAACTTGTAGGGACAGGCATCCCCGACTGTCCGTACAAATAAACGCTTCTTGGTTACTAAATGGCGTGATTTTCAAGATGCTTTATGCTTTGGAGAGGACAGTCGAGGACGCCTGTCCCTACAAGCTTACTTAAATTTATTGTTCAGCGGTTGTAGGGGAAATTTTATATTTGCCCTCTCTAAAGCACCAACAACCTTTAAGTGCGGGAGCCGCAAAGACTTCGCTATTGCCAAGCGTGCAAGCACGCTGCGAGCGGGATGTGGGGCCCGCGAGCTGCGGCAGCAATAATGTTTGTCAGCCCACAGATAAACGCTTTAGCCCTTAAACTTATTCTTTGAAAGCTTTTGAAATTCTTAAAAACTTTTCTCGAAAAGTTTTTAAGTGGGTGCAGGGCAAAGCCCTGCGATACCGCCGAAGACAAAACTTTTTTCAAAAAGTTTCTCGAACGTCCCCCTCTTTTCTCGAAAAGTTTGTAAGTCGCCGAAGGCAAAATATTTTCCCTTTTCCGCTTGACATTTCCAAAAATAAATGATATAATTTTAACGATAATAAAGGGGAGTAGTCGGCACTCTTTGTGTGTCCTTTGGCGACATGTCGGAGATTTTTCTCTCGCTCGGGACTTAAACGACAAGACTTTTGTTACACTATGTGTAACGGGAGTCTTTTTTTGTGCAAACCACTCCCAAAATGAAGGAGGAAAAATCGTGAATTTTTTCAAAGAACTTTTCTCGGGCTTTGCTTCGCTTGACTGGAGAATGGTCGTAATGTGGCTCATCGGCGGCGTACTCATTTTTCTCGCCATCAAAAAGAAAATGGAGCCTGCACTCTTGCTCCCAATGGGACTTGGCGCAATACTCGTAAACCTTCCCCTTGCAACGACCGTTGCAGAAGGCGGCGCTATCAACACCCTTTA
>JAFVWP010000025.1 GCA_017501565.1 Elusimicrobiaceae bacterium
CGGTTTACCTTTTTATTTGCCTTTACTATGGCATCGAAGTTAGCACCTCTTACATAGCTTTCAAGCACAGCCCTGTCCGGAATGGCGTTTACCATTTCTCCTCCCTTTGTCATAATGGGGTGCACTCTTATAATATCCTTCTCAGTAAATGTTTCTCTTATGGCGTTTACCGCATTTATGCCGCAGGTAGCCGCATAGAGGGCGTTTACTCCGTTCCAGGGTGATCCACCTGCGTGGGATGCAACGCCTTTATAGGTGATATTTTTTGCAATGCAGCCAACAGAGCCGTTTCTTACAGAAAAGGAGGATGAAGTGTGCACCATAAACGCAAGGTCAACTCCGTCAAAATATCCTCTGGATAAAAATTCGCTCTTGCCGCCGAGATACTTGATTACACCCTGCTTTTTTAAGTTGTTTCTGTATTCAATTTCAAGAAGCTCCTCAGCAGGAACTGCACAAAGCATTATCTTGCCGCATAAACCTTCAAGCACACCCGGTTCTTTAAGTGCGGCAGCAATACCAAGCAGAGCCGCGCACTGCGCATTGTGACCGCAGGAGTGTACCGCTCCCGTTTCGGGATCGGACTCGGGGTGGTTGGGGCAAATTATTGAGTCAAGCTCTCCCAAAATAAGAAGTGTAGGGCCAACCTTTCCCGTATCTATTGTAGTGCAAAAGCCCGTTATTCCATCTGCCATAGTAAGCTCATAGCCCAAAGTCTTAAAGGCATCCGCCATATATTTTGAAGTTTTTACCTCTTTATATCCCGTTTCGGGATTTTTCCAGATATACCTTTCCGCATCCAGGATAAGCTGTCTGTGTTTTTCAACCGCAACTTTTAATTTTTCCATAAAAACACCTCTTTTATATTTTAAAGGTCTAAAATTCCCTTATCTATCATTAATCTCTGACAACGCCTGCAGCTCTTGCTCCGCCAAATTCGCCGTTTTCATCGGCAAATCCAAAGGAGTAAAGTGCTCCGTCAACTGTAAATTTAATTCTGAACACAGTGTCTTCAAGCTCCGCTACGGAAAAACCGTCAAAAACAACTTGAGCTTTTGTACTGTCTCCGTTGAATGTATGAGCCGCTTTGATTAATTTTCCGCATGCAGACGGTGTATTTACCAAATATGCCGGTCACGCTACGGAGCTGGCCGCCAAAGCCGCCAAAGAAGGATATGATTGGGTCATCGCCGCCGGCGGGGACGGCACTATCAACGAAACGGCCAAAGCTTTGGTCGGCACCCATACGGCTTTAGGCATTATCCCTAAAGGCTCGGGCAATGGCTTAGCGCGCGAACTGGGCATGCCGCTGATGTACGAACAAGCATGGGTGGCCCTGCAAAAAGCCGAAGCTGTGGCTTGTGATGTGGGGATAGCCAACGGAGGATATTTTTTCAACTTGGCAGGCGTGGGCATAGAGGCCCAAATTGCCAAAGATTTTGCCGAGTACGGCAAAACGGGCAAACGCGGCAAATGGCCCTATTTTAAATTAGGTGCCAGGGCTGTTTTTTCTTACGAGCCAAAAACTTTGCGTGTACGCTATAACGGAAAAGACGAAATCATTACTCCTTTGACCTTGGTTTTTGCCAACGGCTCTCAGTACGGCAGCAATTTTACTATCGCCCCGCGGGCCGACTTGACCGACGGTCAACTGGATATGGTGGAGGTTTCCACCGTAAGCAAGTGGAAAATGGCTTTGGCCGCACCTACATTTTTTAACAAAACTTTCCGCCCCTTTGACATTACCCATACGCAAAAAACGGCACAAGCTATTATCAATTATGAG
>JAFVWP010000026.1 GCA_017501565.1 Elusimicrobiaceae bacterium
CACCTGATGGCAGGCCGCCGCTTTATGTGGCCGGCAGGCTAAGCAAAAACTCTATGATAAAAAAACCGCCTTTCGGGGGCGGTTTTTTTATTAAGAAGATTTACTTTTCAACTTCGCACATAACTCAGCTAACCCGGAAGCAATGTCTTCCTGTTGCACAGCCACAGACGGCGGGACGGAAAGTTTGACGGGGGCAAAATTCCAAATAGCTTTTACCCCGCACTCCACTAAAGTATCGGTAATCCCTTGCGCGGCGGCGCCGGGAATAGTGAGTACCGCTATCTTTAATTTTTTGGATTTAATAATCGTTTTCAGCTGGGCGGTGTGATAAACAGCAACCCCATTGATTTCCTGTCCGACGCGCTCAGGGTTGGTATCAAAAGCCGCTACAATTTCCAACCCATGGTTTTTGAAGCCGGAAAACCCTAAAAGAGCCGCCCCCAAATGTCCCGCCCCTATCAAGAAGGCTTTATTTAAATTATCCCACCCTAAGAAATCTTCTATGGCTTCTATGGTGCCTTTTACTTTAAAGCCGGAGCGCAGTTTCGTAGGGGCGCCGATAGATTGTAAATCCTTTTTAATCACTATCGGCAAAATATGCGTTTCGGCGGCCAAATCCGTAGAAGACACTAACGAACGGCCGTATTCATGCAAATCGTAAAATACCCGCAAGTATTGCGGCAAGCGGCGAATGGTCTGGGTGCTGATATTTTTTTTAGCAGAAACAGATGACATAAATTTTCATTCTCCTTCGGAGTTTTCTGGATATTTCAATATCTATATATTATTTTTTATGTTATATGTTTGTCAAGTAAGTTCCTGGCTTTTCCGTCGGATTATTGACATATCTCTCTAAAAATAGTATCCTTATAGATATAAAAATATCCACTAGGATAGAATTAAGCAAAAAAATAAGGAGAGTTCGCTATGGCGGATAAGAAAAAAACCGCGTCTAGTGCAGTAGCCACCGAGCAAGAATTGGCCATGTTAGATAAAGTGGTCAACTCTGTAAAAGCGGCCCAACGCAAATACGCAACCTATACGCAAGAACAAGTAGATAAAATTTTCCGTGCCGCAGCCATTGCTGCTGCGCAAAACCGCATTCCTTTAGCCAAAATGGCCGTTGCCGAAAGCGGTATGGGTATCATGGAAGATAAGGTAATCAAAAACCAATTCGCTTCCGAATACATTTACAACCAATATAAAGACACCAAAACCTGTGGCACGCTCTCTGATGACGATGCCTTCGGTTACCGCCAAGTGGCGGAGCCTATCGGCGTTATTGCCGGTGTAGTGCCCACCACCAACCCGACCTCTACCGCTATTTTCAAAAGCTTGCTCGCTTTGAAAACCCGCAATGGTATCGTCTTTTCTCCGCACCCGCGCGCCAAACAATGCACCATTGAAGCGGCTAAAATCGTATTAAAAGCCGCGGTGGAAGCCGGTGCTCCCGAAGGAATCATCGGTTGGATTGAAAACCCCACCATGCCGCTTTCCAATGCGTTGATGCATCACCCCAATATTAATTTAATCTTAGCCACCGGCGGCCCGGGCATGGTAAAAGCTGCCTACTCTTCCGGTAAACCGGCCATCGGCGTAGGCGCGGGAAATACCCCGGCTGTAATTGACAGCACCGCCGATATTAAAATGGCTGTAAGCTCCATTATCATGAGTAAAACCTTTGATAACGGCATGATCTGCGCCAGCGAACAATCCGTTGTGGTAGAAGACAGCATTTATGAAGATGTCAAAGCCGAATTTATCGCCCGCGGTTGCCACTTTGTAACCGGCAAAGACCGCAAAAAATTGGCCGAAACCATTGTGGTTGACGGCAAATTGAACTCCGGCATTGTAGGTCAAACAGCGGTAAAAATTGCCGAAATGGCCGGTATTAAAGTACCCGTCGGCACCAAAATCTTAATTGCCGAAGCGACCCACGTAAACGATGATGAAGCTTTCGCCCGCGAAAAACTTTCCCCCGTCTTGGGTTTCTACCGCGCTAAAGACTTTGACCACGCCGTAGAACTCGCCCGCGATTTAATCTTGTACGGCGGCGCCGGACACACCTCTGTGCTTTACACCCATGAAGCCAATGAAGCGCATATTGAAGTATTCAAAGATATGCCCACCGCCCGCACGTTGATCAATATTCCTTCTTCTCAAGGTGCCATCGGCGACGTGTATAACTTTAAACTTGCCCCTTCGTTGACCTTAGGTTGCGGCTCTTGGGGCGGCAACTCTGTCAGTGAAAATATCGGAGTAAAACACCTTATGAACGTGAAATCCGTCGCGGAACGCCGCGAAAATATGTATTGGTACAAAGTACCTTCCAAAATCTACTTCAAACGCGGTGCTTTGTCTCAAGCTTTGGCCGAACTTTCCGGCAAACAACGCGCCTACATCATCACCGACAAAACCATGGAACAATTGGGCCATGTCCGCACGGTAGCTGATGTATTGGAAAACTTAAATATTAAGTTCCGCGTATTCTCCAACGTATTGCCCGACCCGAACATTGCCAACGTAACCGAAGCCTTGCAGATTGCCAATTCCTGGCAGCCGGACTTGATTATCGCTTTGGGTGGCGGTTCTGCTATGGACGAAGCCAAAATGGTATGGTTGATGTACGAAAACCCGGACACCAGCTTTGAAGATATTGCCATGCGCTTTATGGATATTCGCAAACGCATTTACGCCGCTCCGGACTTGGGCAAAAAAGCGACCATGGTGGCTATTCCCACCACTTCCGGTACCGGCTCTGAAGTAACGCCGTTTACGATTATCACCGACGAAAAAACCGATACCAAATACGCAATTACCGACTATGCCTTAACCCCGGATATGGCTATCATTGACCCGGAATTTGTACTCGGTATGCCTAAGAGCTTGACGGCTTTCTCCGGCTTGGACGTATTAACCCACGCCATTGAAGCCTACACTTCCGTATTCTCCACCAACTTCACCGAAGGGCAAGCCTTAGAAGCCATTCGCTTGGTGTTCAAATACTTAAAGAGCTCTTATGACAAAGGTGCCCAAGACATCAACGCCCGCGAAAAAATGCACTATGCCGCTACCATCGCCGGTATGGCTTTTGCCAACGCCTTCTTGGGTCTGTCTCACTCCATGGCCCACAAATTGGGTGCTATGTACCACATTCCGCACGGATTGGCCAACGCGTTGTTGCTCTCTTACGTCATTGAGTTCAACGCTACCGACAAACCCACCAAACAAGGTTTGTTCCCGCAATATAAATATCCGTTCGTGAAAGGACGCTATGCCAAAATCGTAGACTTCATCTTGCCCAACCACAAATTGGCGGACCAAGACAGCAAAGTCCAAAAATTAATTGACATGGTAGAACAGCTCAAAGAAGATCTCAACATTCCCAAATCCATCAAAGAATATGGCATTTCGGAAAAAGAGTTCTTGGCCAACTTGGATAAATTGTCCGAGCTTGCCTTTGACGACCAATGCACCGGCGGTAACGCCCGCTATCCGCTCGTGAGCGAAATCAAGGAATTGTACTTGAAAGCTTACTACGGCGAACCCGTCAAGCATTCCGGTAAATAAGTTGTTTTGACAAGCAAACCCCCGCTACCCAAGCGGGGGTTTTTTGTAAAAAGGCCTATATTCTATTTTTCTAAAAATAACACCTACCATTTATACGGCGGGTTTGCTATAATAAAGTATCTCTATATAGGGGAACGACCATGAAAAAATTTTTAATATTTGTTGGGTGTGCCTTTGCCGCCGCGCCTTTGTTGGCTGCGGCTTCCACTTGTGAAACGCGTGTGGATAAAATGTATGATAAATCCACCGGGGAAAGAGTACAGGTTTGTTTGACCGAAGAACCTGAAATCGCCGAAGATGAAAATGGTACCCGGGTCATTTTGTCGGACACGCACGAGGTGCAATATCCCAAACGCAAAGCCAAAAAGCAAGCACCCGTACAAAAAGAAATTAAAGTATACACCCAAACTCCGATTTCCAGAGAATATTTAGATATTGAAGAATATCCTTCTTTTCATAACGACGTATTGCCGCGCATGAGCCAAGAAAAAGCGCACGAAACCGCTTTGCAGGCCATTCACGATCAAAAAGAAGCCGCCAAACGTAAAGCGGAAGAAGAAAAAAGAAAAGCCGAAGCCAAGAAAAAGAAAAAAGCTGCTAAAAAAGCTAAAAAGAAAGCAGATGTTGTGCCGGTACAATCAAAGACTTTACCCGCCGCTTATACCGAAACTTACACGGAGCCTGCGCCCGCCTATACAGAAACCTATACCGAGCCTGCGCCCGCTTATACAGAAACATATACCGAGCCTACGGCCGCCTATACCGAAACCTATACCGAGCCTACGGCCGCTTACAGCGAACAGGTAAACCAGGCCCAAGCTTTGCAAAATGACCCGTTGTATCAAGACAATACAGCCAATGGCACCACTCCTGACGGATTTTTAGAAGGCGGTGTTATGGGACAGGCAGATTTTGGCTACAATGCCACCGATCCGGCCTACCAACCTTAAAGGTTGACAATACTCTTTAATAGGATTAAAATAAGCTTATGACTAAATTACATTCATTCTTTATTAAGCCGTTTTCCGCGAAAGGAGTTTTGTGGGGTTCGGTGGATTTATTGGTAAAAGCATTGACCCTTTTTGTCTGGGTTTACTTAGTATGTATTTTAGGCTCGCTGATTTGGCAGTCTATTAAACTTGACTACAACCCGGTTACCCAGCTGTGGTGGTTCTCTTATTCGTTTATTATGCTTTTTGGCGGCTCTTTGTTGGCCTACATTTTGCTTTTCGTGCGCGATTACCACGACTACGAATACGAAGAAGACCAAGACAGCGCAGCATAAATCTGCAAACATAAAAAACCCGCTCTTATGAGCGGGTTTTTTTACGTCCGAAAAAGGATATTAATACACCTTTTTAAGGGTCAATACGCCGTCTTCAAAAAACCATTCTTCCGCCAAATCGCCCGTTTCGGTAAATTTTTTGGTTACGCCGTTGGGCTTGCCGTCTTTGTGCGGAGAAATCAGCGCAATGGTACCATTGGGGTGATAAATAATTTTATCGCCAATGATTTTATCGGCTTTATAGGTACATTCGGAGCGTAAATCTCCATCTTGCGTATAAATGCGGCAAGGACCATGCAAGAAGCCTTTTTTATACTCGGCCACTTCCAACACCTTACCCGACGGATAATATTTGGTCTGGCGGCCTTCTTGGCAATCTGCCACATAAGACATTTCTTTATGCAAACGTCCCGTAGGCTGATACACGCGGGCAGTGCCTTGCAATTGGCCGTTTTCATAAAATTTTTCAATGCTTACTTTGCCGTTTTCAAAGTAAATACGGCAACGTCCGTTGCGCAAACCCTTTTTGAATTCACATTCAAAATAGAGCTTTCCGTTTTCAAAAAATTCTTTTACATTGCCGTCAGGCAAGGTGCCTTCCTGTTTTACAATGTCCAAGTTTTTATCCAAGGTTTCCCGGTACACTTCCTTTCCGTCCACCAAATAGGTGCGGATAAACCCCACGTGCAACGGGTCATTAATACTAGCAGTTTTACGTACAATATCGGCCATATTTCACTCCTCCGCCATCGCCCCGGCGGCGCAATAACCGCACCCCCAGGCAAAATGTAAATTAAATCCTCCGCTGCGTCCGTCCACATTCAACAATTCCCCCAACACATACAACCCCGGGCAACGCAACGACTCTAATGTATTATAGTTTATTTCCGCGCAATTTACACCCCCCGCCGTTACCATAGCTTCGGTCCAAGGGCGTAAAGACAGGGCCGTAAACGGCCAGGCAGATAAGGTGCCGGCGGCTTTTTTAAACACATATTCCGGCCATTCTCCGACGGGCGCACTTTTTTTAATCCCTACAAAATCAATCAACAAATTTGCAATATTTTCGTGTAAAATTCCCGCAAAAAATTCTTTGGCCTTGCGGTGTGCAAACTGCTGTTTGCGTTGCATTAAAAATTCTGACAAGTTTTCTATCTGCGGGAAAAAATTAACATTTACCGGTACAGGCCCTTGCTGTAAATGGGGCCCGATTATACCGCTCAACCCCAGCACCGCCGGGCCGGACAAGCCGTAGGCCGTAAACAAAATTTCCCCTTCCGCACTTGTGCCCAGCGCCGTAGTACGCACTTGTGCCCGAATGCCTTGCAGGCGGGCTACCGCCTTTTCTTTGACGTTTAACGCACATAAAGCAGGTGTCAGCGCGGTAATGTGATGCCCCAAGGATTTAGCCAAGCGATACCCGCTTTCACTCCCCCCTACCTGCGGGTAAGCTTTAGAGCCGCAAGCTAACACACAATATTTAGCGGAAAAAATATCCCCGCTTGCCGTATGAACACGAAAATGGTTCTTTTTTTCTACTTTCACAACTTCCGTTCCCAGCCGTATTTGCACTCCTGCTTCCATACAGGCCAAACGCAAAGGCTCCACCACCGCCGTAGATTTGCCGGTTTGCGGAAAAACGCGCCCCAAGGCTTCTTGCGTGGTTAAAACCCCCAATGTTTGAAAAAAATCCAAACAGGTCTGAAAAGAAAATTTTTCCAATATGGCAGCCGCCAATTGCGGCGTTCCGCGGTAATCGCCGGCCGAAACATAGGCATTGGTTAAGTTGCAACGGCCGTTTCCGCTGACTAAAATCTTGCGGCCGACCTGTTGCTCTTTTTCCAAAAGCAATACCTTTTTGCCACGGCGGGCACTAGCCAACGCACACACCAGACCGCTGGCTCCCGCTCCGACGATAATAACATCAAAAAAGTTGGGATTGTTCATTCTTTTTACTATACCAAATTTACAGCCTTTTACTCAGCAAAAACTGAAATAAAAAAGGCCCTTCTTTAAGAAGGGCCTCTAAATGGTGTCACCGGGTGGGCTCGAACCACCGACCTAGCGCTTATGAAACGCTCGCTCTAACCAACTGAGCTACGGTGACGTAAATTCAACATAGATATTATATCAAAAGAAAAACAATTCTTGCAACGATTAATTTATTTTCCGTCGGAAAATTTAATCTATCATGCGGTAATCGTTTAACTTTTCGGGTACTTGACCGCTCTTGGCAATAGCAAAATCCTGTTCGGCTTTTTCTTTTTCACCTAATTTCAAATAGGCCGCGCCGCGGGCGTTATATACATCTGCCGAAGGACGGATCCGTAACACATAAGAATAATCATGTACCGCCTGATCGTACTTTTCCATCATAAAATTAACGCCGCCGCGGGAGAAAAAAGTTTCCACCTTCCCCGGGTCCAACATCAAGGCCAAGTTTAGCGCTTCCATAGCAGACTCATAATGCCCTTGCGCCGCCAATACAGAGCCCAAAGCAGTATAGCCGTCTGCCGTGTAAGGGTTTAATTCCAACACTTTCAAAAAATCCGCATGGGCGGCTTTGTAGTTGCCGTTAAAAAAATAAGCGGCCCCGCGTGAAGCATACAAAGACGTGTTTTTATCGTTTAGTTTAAGGCCCTTATCATAGGCGGCAATTGCTTTTTCGGCGTGGCCGTCTTTTAAATACCCGTCGCCGCGTGCCAGCCATTCAGAAGACGTCGGCAAGGTTTGGCAAGCCGCCAAGGCAAGCGGCAACAAAAAATAAATCCATTTTTTCATATGTTTTCTCCTGTCAGCAAATTAGCATAAGTCCCAAAAATTATACCACAAAAGACCTATTTTTTTCTAGGTACAAAAAACCCTTTTCTCTAGGCCCAATGACCCTGTTATAAAACGTATTTTAACTGCTAAACTAAAAATATAGAGAACAGATTTATTCCCTAACCGCTGTAGTCCCAAACCCTGCTGCAGCGGTTCCCTTTTTAAAGCCCCCGTCAGTGCGGGGGCTTTTTATATGCCCAACCTTTTTCTTCGGAAATGATAAAATAAATAGAGTATGAATTTACCGAGTTTCTTTTCTTTCCCCAAAGAGCCAACGCTCAAAGTCTTACGCATCGGCAAAATAGGCCCGGGCGGTATTTCTTTGCAACGTTTGGAAAAATTGTTTATACGCTTGGGGAAAACAAAAACCTACTCTCTACTACCGAAAGAACTTAAAAAACCCCGTAAAAAAAGCGGCAGGCCCGTTATTTTGCTTTTTACAGGCGGTTACCAACGTTTTTTGCACGTCATACCCTTATTGGATAAATACGGCTTAAAAGCCGTGTTAGCCTTGCCGGTAGGACTTATCGGCCAATATGACAGCTGGCAGGAGCCGCATCAAGGCCCCTGGCAAGATTTACTGACACAAGAACAGATTAAGCATTTGGCCCAAAACCCCAATATTGCTTTTGCTACCATGGGCATGGACGGCACCAACCTGCAAAACCTGCCGCAAGACATCGCCATTTGGCAATTAACCGAAAGCAAAGTCCGTTTAGAGCGGCTTTGCGCACAAGCGGTTACGGCAACCTTCTTTGCTCAAAAAGACCCCACCGATTTCGCTGTATTAAGCGCGGCGGCGCAACACTATGAATGGATTTTTACACATCAAAAAGGCAACAATGTCTTCCCGCCCGAAAGATCCTTAAAAACCATTCCCGTTCGCCGTTTCCGTCCTTTTATGTGGATTTAAAACAAAACCCCCGCGCTGAGCGCGGGGGTTTTACGTAAAAGTTGTTATTATTTTTGGGCGCGCTGGGCATCAAAAGCATCAGCCACGGACACTTCCTCTTTTATTGGAGCCGGAATAGATAACTTTTTCAGCTCGTTGGCATACGGCAAAATTTCCGCTTCGTTAAACTCTTTCAATTGAACAAGATCTAAAGATACTTCCACACCAGCCGTATAACGCTCAATGCTTACATAAGAAGAACTATTTAAATAGGCCAAAATAACATTCGTTTTGCTACCCATTACCAAATATTCTCTTTTTTCATCTTCTAATCTGGAAATTTGACTCTTAACGTACGTATCTATATTCATAGAAGGATTAAACGTAAAAATGAGGAGAGGGCCATAAGTATCATAGGCATTCACCCAAATATCGTCATAGCTTTTGCTACCGGCAAAAGAATAATCTTTACCCGCAAAAGAAAAACCCGGGTACGTTTTTGCTCCTTGCGCAAAACAAGACGGAACAGCAAAAGCTAACAAGATAAACAATGCATATATCCATTTTTTCATTTTTATACTCCTTAAAACAAAATTTCAACCATAGTATAACAAAATCCCCCGCAAACAAGCAACTTACGAGTCTTATTTTCTTTTGCGAAGTACCTTTTTGGCGGTTTTCTTAATTACGGCCTTGGTGGCCACCTTTTTGGGAGTCGCTTTTTTAACCACCTTTTTTTGCACCGCTTTTTTGGCAAGCGTTGTGCCTGCTTTACGGGTCGGTTTAACCGGTGTTTTTTTAGCTTTTACCGCCGCTTTTTTAGCCGCCGTAGTGGATTTAGCGGCTTTGTATCCTTCCAAAGCCAAAGGCAATACTTCGTCCATGTGTTTGACCGGGATTAACGTCAACTCTTGGCGCACCTTTTCCGGCAACTCCGCCACATCTTTTTCGTTCGTATGCGGGAAGAGAATGGTTTTCACTCCTTCGCGGTAGGCGGCCAAGAATTTTTCTTTAATTCCCCCCACCGGCAATACGCGTCCGGTAATGGTTACTTCGCCGGTCATAGCTAACTTTTTGTTAACAGGCAAGCCCAAAAGCAAGCTCACCAAGGCAGATGTAATGGTAATACCGGCAGACGGGCCGTCTTTGGGTACGGCACCTTCGGGAAAGTGAAAGTGGAAGTCGGTATGTTCAAAATCCACCTTTTTGCCAAAGCCGCGGCTGCGGGCATACGTCAGAGCCGCACGGACGGACTCTTTCATCACATTGCCCAACATACCCGTTAAAATCAGGCCGCCTTTGCCGGGAAGTTTCGTAGCTTCAATGGACAAGGTTTCCCCGCCCACGCTGGTCCACGCCAGCCCCGTAGCAATACCGATGCCGTTTTCTTCGGTGGCAAAGTTAGCATATTTAGGCACGCCCAAAAATTCATGCAAATTCTTGGCTGTAATCGTAATTTTTTTGCCGCCGTTTTCCACATATTTTTTAGCAGATTTGCGGCACAGGGTGCCGATTTCGCGGTCCAAATTACGCACGCCTGCTTCGCGCACATATTCGCGCATCATTAAGGCAACGGCTTCTTTTTCAATTTCCAAACTGCCTTTTTTAAGGCCGTGCAACTTCATCTGTTTGGGGATTAAATAGTTATCCA
Source organism: Elusimicrobiaceae bacterium (assembly GCA_017501565.1). Classification (GTDB taxonomy): domain Bacteria; phylum Elusimicrobiota; class Elusimicrobia; order Elusimicrobiales; family Elusimicrobiaceae; genus Avelusimicrobium. The sequence continues at coordinate 10,222 of JAFVWP010000026.1, forward strand.
CGATTTCGTGTTTCTCATAATCAGTATAACCGGAGAAATCAATAATTTCCAAGCGGTCACGCAAAGTGCCCGGAATGGAGCTTAAAGAGTTGGCCGTAGTGATAAACATTACTTTAGACACGTCATACGGAACATCTAAAAAGTGATCCACAAAATCTTTGTTTTGTTCAGGGTCCAACAGCTCCAGCAAGGCTGCCGCCGGATCTCCGCGCCAATCCGAGCCCATCTTGTCAATTTCATCTAACAAGAATACAGGATTGGAGCTTTTGGATTTGCTGATCCCCTGGATAATGCGCCCCGGCATAGAGCCGATGTAGGTTCTGCGGTGACCGCGGATTTCGCTTTCGTCGCGCACTCCCCCCAAAGACATACGCACAAACTTACGTCCGATTGCACGCGCGATGGATTTGGCCAAGGAGGTTTTACCTACGCCCGGAGGGCCTACAAAGCAAAGCACCGGCCCGCGTAAGCCTTCGGTCAGTTTGCTCACGGCAATATATTCTAAAATGCGTTCTTTGGGTTTATCCAAGCCGAAGTGGTCTTCATCTAAAATCTTCTTGGCTTGCTTAATATCCAAAACATCTTTGGTGGTAATATTCCACGGCATATTTACGAGCCAATCCAAGAAGGTACGCGCTACGGTAGCCTCGGGAGAGAAGGGTTGCATTTTTTGCAAGCGGTCCACTTCTTTTTCAGCCGCTTCTTTGGCAGCGGGCGGAAGGCCGTTTTTCTTGATTTTAGCGCGAATAGCGTCTAATTCTTTTTGGAAATCGTCTTTTTGGCTCAATTCCTTTTGAATGGCCTTCATCTGCTCATTGAGATAATATTCTTTTTGGTTTTTCTCAATTTGCGCGCGCACTTTGTTGTGGATTTTCTCTTCCAAACCCAAAATTTCCACTTCGCTGGTAATGAGTTTTAAAATTTTCTCCAAGCGCGCTTTAATGTCGGTCGTTTCCAAAATTTCTTGGCGTTGTTCCGTTTTTACCATCATGTTGGAAGCGATGGTATCTGCTAGTTTGGAAGGCTCTTCAATATTGCGCAAGAAAGATACTCCTTCCACCGCCATACGTTGGGATACGCGGGCGTAATTTTCAAACTCGTCCACCACTTTGCGCATTAAGGCTTGCACGACGGGGCTATGGTCTTCTTGCTCTTCAATATATTGAACGGAAGCAAACCACGTATTGGTCAGCGGGTTTAAATCCAGCTTTTCCACTTTGGCACGCACCAACCCCTGCAAGAAAACTTTTACAGAGCCGTCGGGCATCTTTAAAGATTGGGTAATTTCACTTAATACACCAAAATGATAAATATCTTCTACTTTCGGCTCTTCTATTTCAGCCACTTTTTGAGATAGAGCTAACACATATTTGCCCGGAGATTCCAAAGCCAAATCAATAGCTACGATAGACTTTTGGCGGTTGACCGACAACGGCAAAGACATACCGGGATACATCACTACATCACGGATAGCTACCGCCGGCACTACCTGCGGCAAGGAAAGCGTTCTTTTTTTCGTTTCTTCCATACAAACCCCCTTTACAGGAAAGGATAAAAATTCTTTGGCCCATGCTCAAGCGCACTTTTGGGCTATTCTAGGATAGTATACAAAATTCCCTTAAAACTAGCAAGATATTAAAAAGAGTGCTAATTTTAAGATAAAAAAACCCGCTCCGAAGAGCGAGCTTTAGTTTAGTACATTTTCACGAATATAATTGTAGTAGCTGTTGGCGGGCCAAGCGGCGGCACATTCTTTTAGTTTTGAAGCAGTGATAAAGTTTTTTTGAACGGCGATTTCTTCCAAACAAGCGATTTGCAAGTGGTGGCTTTCCTGATACGTTTTCACAAACTCACTTGCCGCAAAGACACTTTCATGCGTGCCGGTATCCAACCAAACAAAATCTTGCGGCAACCGATGCACATGCAGTTGCCCTTGCTGTAAATACAATTTATTCAAATCCGTAATTTCCAATTCTCCACGCGCAGAAGGCCGGAGCGATTTGGCATAAGACACTACTTGATGGTCGTAAAAATACAGCCCTGTTACGGCAAAATTACTCTTGGGGGTTTGCGGTTTTTCTTCTAAAGAGAACGCCTTGCCTTGTCCGTCAAAGGCTACTACGCCAAAACGTTGCGGGTCCGGCACTTCATAGGCAAACACATGGGCCCCCTGTCGGTTTTGCGTGGCCTGCAAAAGTCTTTGTTCCAAGTCGGCTCCGTAAAAAACATTATCCCCCAAAATCAGCACACAGCCATCTTGCCCGATAAAGTCTTCTCCTAACAAAAAAGCATCGGCAATACCGCGTTTTTCATATTGGATTTTGTAGGAAAGGCGCAACCCCCATTGGGATCCGTTCCCCAACAATTTTTTAAAGTTGGTATCATCTTCCGGGTTGGTAATAATCAAAATATCATTAACCCCCGCTTGCATCAATACAGAAAGCGGGTAATAAATCATGGGTTTATCGTAAATAGGAAGCAAGATTTTAGATATTGGCAAAGATGCCGGATAAAGCCTTGTCCCCGCTCCCCCGGCCAAAATAATCCCTTTCATTTATCTCTCCTTACTCATCTATAATCATGCAAGTCCATCCTCTAAGTTTCAAGCGTTTCCAAAACTTAGGCAAAAGAAAACAAAAAGGATGACGCCAAAAATATCTGCAGGTAATCTTTGCATAGGCTAACCACTTCGGATCGTCCTTCGGCATTATCTCCGGCCAAGGACTTTGGGCAATCAAAGACAAATATTCTTCTCTGTGAGGG
>JAFVWP010000027.1 GCA_017501565.1 Elusimicrobiaceae bacterium
ATTTTTATTTCAAGAAACTTAAGGCCTGGTCTTTATTGGCGATTCTCCCCGCCCATTGCAATTTGCAAAAGCGGTCCATCGCCGAAGAAATTTTTCGGCCGCTCAGTCCCATATCGCGCAATTCGCGCCCTTTCACAAAACACGGCTGCAAAGCCGTACGCTTTAACCCGGGGCAAACAGCGCGGATAATGCTTTCTTGCATTTCTGTTAAAGAAGACATCGGGGATTTTTGAGTATCCACCACACTCCACGCGCCGATTAATTCATGCGTCAGTTCCTTGGGTAAATGCAAACTGAGCAAAAACTCCGGCCCGCTGTCTTTGAGCAAGCAAGCACAAATGCCTATCTTGGCGGCAATACTTTTACCTTTTAAAATAGTATCGTTCCATTTCAGGCCCGGATAAATAAAAGGTAACAGCTCGTATTGCTCTAAGAAGGCAAACACTTCCGGCAATTTTTTCTCTTCCAAAATTTTGATAAACTCTTGGCGAATGCGTTCGCGGGAGAGAATAAACGGATATTCTTCTCTGGAAGCATCGCTCATCAGTTGGGAGGTTTTCCGGTCAATCGTCCAGCCGAAACGTCCCGCAAAGCGGGCCGCACGATATAAACGCGTAGGATCATCGGAGAAGCTCTTGTCATGCAAGATTTTCACCACGCCTTTATCAATCGCTTTTTGCGCGCCGAACGGATCATACGAGGCACCGAAATTTTTAGGCAAAATACTCAATGCCCAAGCATTGGCCGTAAAATCCCTTCTAAATAAGTCATCTTTGATGTTGGAAAATGTAACTTCAGGCAAGGCACCCGGGCGAGCGTAATGCTCTTTGCGGGCTTGGACCAGGTCCAACTTTAAGCCGTTACCCAACGTTACACGATAGGTATTGAATTGGGAAAATTTATGTTTTTCCCCGCCCCACGTCCGCACACAAAACCCGGCGACGGATTCCGGTGAACCTTCAAACGTGAGATCTAAGTCTTTCGTGTCCTTCTTTAAGTAGAAGTCCCGGACAGCTCCCCCCACTACCCAAGCCTTCAATCCTAATTTATCGGCATATCTGCCGATGGTTTGCAACAATTCCTTGTGTTTTCTCGGTATCATAATACTTCGGGCGCTTCTGCGCCGCCCCCTTCTTCCATTTTATCTGCAAAGTGTTTAAGCAACGGGCTCTTCAGTCCCGACTTAAGCACCTTGCGGGCAGAATCGGCATAACTAGCCGCCGTTTCATCTGTCCCAGCCGCCGTATATAAAGGGAACCCCCGTTCCCGCGCCCATTCGGGCTTGAGCCGCGCTACTTTAAGCCCTAACGCGGCAGCGGCAGCTGCAATGGCTTCTGATTCATCTGTACGTTGTTGTTCTTTTTCTACCACCTCCTTAAGCTCCTCCAGGCCAAACACGCACATGGGCCCAAAGTCCAGATTTAACTGCTTAAAAACGCTATTGCGCAGCTGTTCATAGTCATGCTGCATTTTGGCAAGCAGTTCCCTTTTATCCTTTTGATTTTTGTCCGAGAAAACAAAAATCAATAAGCTTGCCTGTTCGTCCAAATACACGAAATCATTTTCGCCGTAGAAGAAAGCACTGCAATGGGGGCAGCAGAATAAATTAAGCTCTCCGCCTAAAGCGGCGTCTTTAAGTTCGGGGTTTTGGGTAACACGGACGAAACTCCACTGCTCTGCATCAAAGGATTCAGCGCAGTTGGGGCAAGTCAGGGTTTGGTTTAACTTAATCGACCTCATTTTTAATTTATACAAAAAATTGCAAAACATGAAAATATTTTTTCAAAAAAATTTGGACCTATTTTTAGAATAGGTCCTTACTAATTAAAAACAGCACAGAGCCGGATATAAAAAAAATGCTAAAATAAATGCGGTCGTTTGTGTTTTTTTGTGATTTTTTTGTTTTTATCGCCCCGTTAGCTCAACTGGATAGAGTACCGGTCTTCGGAACCGGTGGTTCGGGTTCGAATCCCGCACGGGGCAAATTTTTTTTCGCTATTTGCTTTGATGCTTTGTTAATTGGCAACGTAACACCGATTTATTTTTTAAGACTTTCCCACAAAAAATCCGCTCTTTTGAGCGGATTTTTTAGTTTAGTAGATAATAATGAAGCGAACTAGTTGCCCTACTCGGTGTGGTTACCCCTGTCAACGATTTACACACCCCTTCCTCTATGGTACCGGCTTTAGCCGCACAATAAGAGTTTGTCATTTGAGTGTAAAAAACCATAGTTGTATTTTTTAAATATATCGTGAAATTCTTATCTTCATGTTCTATGTAGAAATTTTTATAATAATATCTTTCCATAGATTCTGTCACAGGGCCGCCATCAGCCAAAGAATAGTCAAACCCTATATCTTCCAATTTTTCACAATTTCCACCAGCCAGCCTATTAATAGTACACACATCTCTAAAATGTTTTAACATCACATGCAGTTGCGTTGCTCTTGCTTTAAGCACCGATTTGCGATACTGCGGCAACGCCACTGCCGACAAAATACCGATGATTAAGACCACCACTAAAAGTTCTATCAACGTAAAACCTTTTTTCATTTTTCTTCTCCTTGCGGGCCGATATGGTACAGCAAACGGCATTTTATTTCGCCCGCGCTGCCATTTCACACAAAGTGTAGCAAAAAAAAAAAATGAGTCAAGCTTTTTCTTTTTATCCGTCAGAAAATAAGCCACAAAAAACCGCATAAACGCAAAGTTTTACGCGGTGTGAACAAGTGCAGATAAATGTAAAAACCTTTTTATTTCCCCATATATATCTTTTTTTGCTCGGGGGTCAGTTTTTCAATACTATATCTCAGCATTGTACGTGGCATACGCCCGGCGTGTTTGTCTAAAAAATCCCGCAAAACGCGCTCATCTTTTTTGCCTACTTCTCGCAAGAGCCACCCGGTGGCCTTGTGCATTAAATCATGCTGATGCGTGAAAAATTTTTCCGCCAGCGCAATCGTCGGCCCAAATTCCCCCCGCTTTACAAAATACATCGTACTTACGACAGCGGCACGTTGCTCCCATAAGTTCTCGCTTTGTGCTAATTTAAACAAAAGCCCCCTATCCTTTTTATCAGCCAAATAAGCCCCCATTATTTTATAGGCGGAAATATCAATTAAATCCCAATTATTCGCCCGCGGCAAATGAGCCACATAAAAATCAAAAATCTTTTTTCGTTCGCCCGCAGTCTTGGCTTTTTCAAATTTTGCCACCAAAATAAGCACCGCACAAGCCCTGGCTTCATGCCACTCACACGCAAACAATTTTTCCAAATCGGTCCAATCTGCGCGCATAAAAAATTCTTTCACCACATGGCGCGTTTGTGGCAAAGTAACGCCTAAAAAGCGGTCCCCTTCCCCATACTCTCCCGGACCTGTCTTAAAAAAACGCAGTTGAACGGAGGCCGTTTGGGGGTTGGACAAATCTATAAGATGCTGTAAAATTATATCGGCTATTTTCATAAATTTATTGTAACATTTCCCCGCCCCTATTCTGGAAGCAGAAAATTTGCTAGAATAAAGTATCTAATCTTGTAGTAAGGAGCGTACCCATGGGTGGACATTCGCATTGGGCCGGTATTAAACACAAAAAAGCCCTCGTTGATGCCAAAAAAGGCAAAGTATTTACCAAAATTTTAAGAGAAATCACCATCGCCGCCAAAATGAGCGGTGGCAACCCTGACCAAAACCCCCGCTTGAGAAAAGCCATGGACGATGCCCGCGCGGCCAATATGCCGTCTGACAACGTCAAACGTGCTATCATGAAGGGTACCGGTCAATTGCCGGGTGTTTCTTACGAAGAAATCACCTACGAAGGTTACGGCCCGGGCTCTACGGCTGTTATTGTGGAATGTACCACCGATAACAAAAACCGCACCTTCGCCGAAATCCGCAAAATTTTCACCAGCCGCGGCGGCTCTATCGGCACGTCCGGTTGTGTATCCTATATGTTCAAAAGCAAAGGCGTCATTGTGATTAACAAAGATGCTATCGGCGAAGATGAACTCATGGACTTGGCCTTAGAAGCCGGTGCTGAAGATGTGCGCAACGAAGGTGACGTGTACGAAGTGCTCACCGCGCCTGATGCTTCTTTTGACGAAGTGAAAAAAGCCATTGAAGCCAAAGGCATCACCCCGGAATCGGCCGAGCTGACCAAACTCCCCGATACCGAAGTGAACATTTCCGACGAACACACCGCCGAATCTTTGATGAAAATGATGGACGAATTGGACGACCACGACGACACCAAAAACGTCTATTCCAACTATAATATCCCCGACGATATTATGGCGAAATTGGATAAATAAGTTTTACTAAACCAAGAACACCGCCCGGGACCGCAAGGAAACGGGCGGGTTTGTTTAAGGGAAAAACCATGAATCAAAAAGATTACATTGTTTTAGGCATAGACCCGGGGTTGGACCGCACCGGTTGGGCCGTTTTGCGTAAAGATGCCCGCGCGGGCTTACATTTGGTGGCCTGCGGATTGATTCATACAGAGGCGGGGCAAGATTTGCCTGTACGCTTAAACTACATTTTTCAAGAATTTCAAAAATTATTAAATACTTACCGCCCCGACCAAGTGGCCATGGAGCAAAACTTTTTCTTAAAACGCGCCATTACCATGGCTAATACTATCATGACGCGCGGAGTGATTATTTTAGCCTGTGAACAAGCAGGGAAAACGATTACTTTTTACCCGCCCAAACGGGTCAAAATGCAGTTGTGCGGCTCGGGCGCGGCGGATAAAAAGCAAGTGCAACGCATGGTACAGCTGACCTTAAACTTAGACAAAGCCCCTTCTCCAGACGACGTAGCCGACGCAGTAGCCATTGCTATCTGCCATTTAAAAACGGCTCCGCTCAATAGTATGATAAACGTAAAAGCGGCCTTTTTAGCAAAGCTAAAGGCCGCCCAAGAAGCACAAATCAAAAAGAGAAATTAAAATTTAAGCTTGTTGTGAAAACTTTGTGAACGCTCTTCCATATCTTTCCACACTTGCGGGAAGTCCATCGTGCCGTCTTTTTGTTTCTCCAAAGGAACTTTTTCAGGTACTACGTCATTGCCCCATTCTTTCGGCGGGGTAATCTGGCCGTAAGGGGCCACACGCAAAATACAAGAAGTACCTAAATACCCTTCTATCCCGATGGCTCTATTCCAAAGTAAAGAAATGGAACGTAATTTATAAGGAGAGCAGTGCGGCATCCAAATAAAAGCTTTTTCACTTCGTTCAAGAACTTCCAATTGTTCTTTAAACGGAAGTTGATATACGGCGGTTACTTTGGCATTCATACCAAACACATAATTGGGGTAAAAGCTATACATGGCCTGACTAGAAGCAGGTGGAAAAGCTTCTATGGCAATAACAAAAAGCTCCTTTTCGGGGGCATAATCGCGGTAAAACTCCATAGAGCCTTTGGCACCTGCATACAAACGGGCACTGGCATACTTATGAAGAAAATAACCAAATAAAACATTACTCATCAAATAAACTAGCACCAAAAGCGCCAAACATTTACTTTTGCGCACATAGGGGGCCATACATAAAGCAAAACCTAAAAACAAAGCCGGCAGAATAGGGATAAAATACCGCCCGAAAAATAAATACATTTTCGTCAGTATCACAAATACGGCCCCCAACATCAACATTTGCACTAACAACAAAAGTACCATGTCCGGTAAAAAAACATTGGGTTTACCTTGTTTATAGCGTTTGTAACGTAGAAAGAGTGTAACGCAAAGCAATCCCACCAATAAAATATAAAAAAAATGATTTCCAAAAAAGAACTCTAACAAGTTGGGTAAAATAGATGCTGCTGTCTGTCCATTTGCCCACCAATTGCCGCTGAATTTTTTGTCGGAAATATTGTAGAGAATATTCGGTACCGCCCAAGGCAAGAAAAGTAACGTAACCGCTACGGAAACCCATAAAACAGGCCAAAAGTTACGTTTATAATACCAAGCTTGGGCCAAAAGCAAACAAGAGTAAAAGCCAAAGGCCATCGCGCCGAAATAGTGGCTCCAACAAAGAGACAAACCCAAAAATCCGTAAAGCCACCAATTTTTGGCAGATATATTTTTCCCTTTGCGCATTGCGTGCGAAAAGTTCAAAAACAAATACGTAAATGGCACCGAAATACAGAAAATTAACCCATAGGCACGCGCATGCTGAGTATAAAAAGCCAACCAAAAACAACAAGACAAAAAAGAGATAAACAACAATTTGGCGGTTTTGCCATAGTGCTTAGGGAAAAGCAACCAGGCCAACACCATGCCCAACACCCCAAAAAACACACTCGGCAAACGCAACCAAAGCTCCGGTCCGTACGGCACAAAATGCGTGTAAACCCACATCAGCAAATTATACAGCGGCGGGTGCACATCGGGCATCAAGTAGGTTTTCCAAATAAAAGGCAGGGAAACTTGCGGATTAGCGGTAACAGCAGTAAAAAGCTCATCATATTCATAGCCGTTGCCCAACATCAAAAAACGAGCCAAAATGCCTGCCCCAATAAAAAGCAGGCAGGCATAAGTAAAAAAGCGGTAAAATTTAGAATTGGTACCTTTCATTACATCTCACAAGAGATACTGCCACAAGGCATAAAAGAGGCACAGGAATAACCATAACAAGAACCATAAAGGGTACCATCATCTTTTAATGAGAAATAAAGACTTGAATGAGAACCGAGAGAATTAAACCAAATTGTTCCGGGCGCGCTATTAGAAGCAGAAATGCTATAATACCTTAGTTCTGGAATTTGCAAAGAAAGATCCGATAGGTCTTCTGCGTATTTTCCCGTCTCCAAACGATAAACTCTTTGCGCATTTCCCCAGGCTTTACCCATTTGCAGACCTTCCGTCATACGTGCTTTATTGACGGATTTTTGA
>JAFVWP010000028.1 GCA_017501565.1 Elusimicrobiaceae bacterium
CATTTTGTTGTTTTTTTATAGAGTATGCTATCAGTTTTCGTGCAAAATGTCCACAAAGCAGGGGGTCTCTGTCACTTTTTGTCCACTTCCTGCGCAAAGTGCAAGCATCGACCAAAACGGAACAAGCATTCCGGGATAATACCAAAGGTGGTCGAACAAGCCCATCACAAGAGAACCCGTGATTGCCGCCAAGGCGACTATGTTTCTCCTTTGAATAGCGCGAACAATCGCCGTGACGAGCAACATCAAAAGCACAACAAGTCCGACCGCACCGAGCTCGGTGGCAACCTGCAAAAAAATATTGTGTGCGTGCATCACGGTCTTGGTTCCGCTAACGGCGAACTGCGGATAGACAGTGTGCCAAGCGCGCTCCCCGACACCGATGCCGGCGGGATGTGCCGCAAGCATTCGTAATGTCCCCCGCCACGTTTGCAAGCGATAACGAATGGAGCTCTCACCAAGGTCACCAATACTGAAAAGTCTGCCGCGAAAATTCTTTGGCATAATGGGGAGAGACAAAAGCAGGAGCGGCGGCAACCACAGTGTGGCAATTCGGCTCTTACGACTGTAAAAAATCAAGAACAGTAAAATTTCAAAAGCTAACCCCAACCACGCACCGCGTGACCACGTCAAAAGGATGCAAAAAGCGCAAAAAACAGTGGTTGTGGCATAAAAAACGCGCATACGTCCTTTGTTTTGCGGCAAAATCCAAGCCCCAAGGGCAAGTGGAAAATACAGAAGCAAATACACAGCCAAAATGTTTGGATTGGAAAAAAGCGAGGTCACGCGACCGCCAATATCACCAAAACGGTGCGCATCTATCCACCGCAATTCCGCCGCTCCAAACAGGTATTGCCCAATCCCGATTGCTGAAACAATGAGAAGCGCAACCGAGGAAAGAAAAACAAGTTTTTTTGCATTCTCCTCATAAAAAAATCGGCGTGCGAAAAACCAAACAGAGGTTAGAAGTGCCGCCGTAAGAGCATCGACTGCTCTGCCGTAGGCCACAAAAGCAAAAACAATTTGCAAAAGCAGAATAAGAAAGACAAGAAAATCCAAAAAATCAAGTTTTGGGGTGGTCCCCCTCAAAACAGAACGCAACGACCACAGCAAAAGGGACGGGCATATTGGCAAAAGCCACAGAGTGGAATGCGCCAAAATTTGAAAAAACGGGAAAGCGCCAAACAAAACGAGAAAAGCCCATTCGGGTATGCGGTGGCGTTCGATAAAAGAAATTATTCTGTAAAAAATGCGTGTTTGCCGCAAAAAATGCATAACAGGTGCCCAAAAAGACATAAAAACTCCCCCTTGCGTGATATGTAAGGGGGAGTGATTTTTTACTGTTCGGTTTTCTCTAAAAGGTCGGGGCGCAATTTTTCGGTCAGCTCTTTTGCTTGCTCATCGCGCCAAGTATCGATGTTTTTGTGATGACCTGAGATGAGCACGTCGGGCACCTTTACGCCGTGAAATTCATAAGGGCGTGTATATTGGGGGTATTCCAACATTCCCGAGGAGATGCTCTCTTTTTCGTAGCACTCGGCATCCGAAAGAACACCGTCAATC
>JAFVWP010000029.1 GCA_017501565.1 Elusimicrobiaceae bacterium
AGCAATCTTTTGTTGATACGCAAAAGACATAATTTCTTCCGCCCGTCCGGCGACAAAATGCAGGAAAGCCCGTGCGGTTAATAAAAATATTTTTGCTTTTTGCAATCTTTGGGCATCACTTACGGCAAATCCGGAACTGAGCGGGAAAGGCTCATCTTTCGGCCAATTCAAAGCAAACCGACCAATCCATTCCAACATATTTAAATCTCTTAACCCGCCGCAGCCTTCTTTTAAATTAGGCTCCAATAAATAGCGTGCATGCCCCATATCCTCATGGCGTTTTCTTTGCTCTGCCAATTTTTCTTCTTTAAAAGTGGCTGCTTTTGAGCTTTGGCGCACCTTTTGATACATATCGGCAAAATCTTGATAAAGTTCTGCATCTCCGGCCAAGAATCTTGCATTTATCAAGGTTGTCATGACCGTAATATCAGCCATGGCATCACTTATGGTTTCCTCCGGCGTTTCCACACTGTAACTTACTTTAAAGCCCATATCCCACAAACGATACAAAAGGCTTAAAACTTTCTCATCTTTTGTGGCGGAAACCAAAAACCATAAATCTATATCCGAAAAAGGCATCAACTCACGCCGCCCGTAACCGCCCACGGCAAGCAAAGCCACCCCTTCCGGCAAAGAAAGGTCACTAAGCAGATTATGGATAAGCTCGTCCGTAATCTGCGACAAATTATGGGTAAGCTCTAATCCGTCCATACGACCTTTAAAAAAATCTTCTTCCAGATTTTTTCTTTTCAGTTGATAGATATTTTCCGCTTCGCCTGCCTCAGGTTTCATCTTTAACCATCTGTACCAGCTGATAAATTATATCCAACGCTTCTCTGGGAGACAGCGCATCGGGATTGATTTCCCGCACTGCTTTCTGTACGGAAGATTCTTCTTTTACATATTCTTCTTCGGCTTTCATTTCCTGTTCAAAAGCAGCGAACAAAGGCAAATCTCCGGCCAGTTTTTCGGCTTGATTATTTTTGGTTTCCAGTTCTTCCAAAACTTTTTTTGCCCGTTTAATAACCGGAGCCGGCAAACCGGCAAGCTTTGCCACATGGATTCCGTAAGAACGATCGGCGCAGCCGTCTCCTACTTCGTGCAAAAAGACGACATTATCCTGCCATTCTTTGGTTTTCATGGTATGCAAAGACAAGCGGCTAAGGCGTTCTGCCAAAACGGTAAGTTCGTGATAATGAGTAGCGAACAAAGCCCGACATTTATTTTTCTCATGCAAAGACTCGGCCACCGCCCAAGCAATAGCCAAGCCGTCAAAGGTTGCCGTTCCTCGTCCAATCTCATCTAAGATAACAAAAGACCGTTCCGTAGAGCGGTTAAGAATAGCTGCCGTTTCTACCATTTCCACCATAAAGGTAGAACGTCCTCGTGCCAAATCATCGGAAGCACCCACCCGACTGAAAATCTTATCCACCACACCGATTTTTGCAAACTCTGCCGGCACAAAAGACCCCATTTGCGCCATAATGGCAATCAAAGCATTCTGGCGTAAAAATGTACTTTTACCTGCCATATTCGGACCGGTAATCAACCAAAGGCGGCTTTTTTCCTCGTCCATTTCGCAGTCATTTGCCACGAACGCAGTTTCTCTTGCTTCCGTCAAAGCGTCTTCCACCACGGGGTGGCGTCCTTTTTTAATCACAAAAGCCAAAGAATTATCAATAACCGGACGGATATAGTTTTTTTCTTGGGCAAGCAAAGCCAAAGCCGCCTCGACATCAAGCACGGCAAAAACCCTTCCGGCTTTGCTTATTTCTTCCGCCCGAACCATAACTTCCTTCACCAGTTCTTCAAACATGGCGAGTTCCAAAGCCACGGCTTTTTCCGCCGCCCCACGGATTTTTTCTTCCAGAGAAGAAAGCTCAACCGTTGTAAAGCGAGCTGTATTTGCCAATGTCTGCCGATGAATAAAGGTTGTTTTTCCTTTTGCTTCGGATTCCAAAAGTGCTTGTCCGTGCTTTGCCGTTACTTCGACATAATAGCCAAGAACATTGTTATGACATATTTTCAAAGAAGAAACTTCCGTTTCCTGACTATACTTATTCTGCAATCCGGCAATCAAACGGCGGCTTTCGTCTCGCAAAGTGCGCAGTTCATCAAGTTCCGGATTATATCCGGCGGCAATAAATCCTCCGTCTCTGATAAACAATGGCAAATC
>JAFVWP010000030.1 GCA_017501565.1 Elusimicrobiaceae bacterium
CCTGTGCCGCCTGTCCTTTTCGGCTAATTTCTGCTTCTGCCTTTTTCCATGCGGAGGAATAACCAATACTATTTAAAAATTCTTTTAATGTATTTTTCTTTATTTGATATATGGTTTTATCCGGTTCGTTTTTCGGTTCTACATAAGATCCAAGCCAATTATAATAAGCAATCGAAACACGCGCTTCCGGGCCTACATCGGGATAATTAAAATACACGCTATTGTATATTTTCAAAAAGGTTTGAACGGGATAAAACCACATTTTAATAGTATATGATTCCGGTTTAATTCCAAGGGCTTCCAGTTCCCGCCCGGCATTATCCCAGCTATTACCAAATTTCCCCTGTTTTGGCGGGTAAATATTCGCCATGATAAATCTTTGTGCATAAGCGTCTTTTGCAATAGCCCTTTCATAAGGGTTTGTTATTGCGTTCATGTCCATATCAATATTTAAATCATGAAACGTGTTATTCATGCCATTAACCTACATTTTTAAAAGTCGCCTGTCAAGTCCGCGCGCGCCGTTACGTCCTTGTTATAAGGATATTTGCCTAACATTCCGTGGTATTCGTTATACGTGGCGTCCAAGTCCATGCCCCAGGCATGGGCGAAAACGTGGCATAATTCGCAATTTTGCGCGGTGCTAATCGCGACAAAGCGAACGGGCACCCCGTGGGCATGGAGCCAGCAAGCAATCAAAACGGCCTTATCGTCACAATCTCGCGGGCCGTAGTCCTCTCGCAACGTGAACGCCGGCCGGCTTATCGTTTCGACCTGTTCGGGGTCGCTCACGTATGGGAGCGCGCACACGTAATTAAAATATTCCATAAAAGGCGCGTCAAGCCAGCGGCCCAGGTCGGCCCAGTACAAACACGTTATACGGCGCATTTCGGCGGCGGTTTGGAAAACGTCTTTTAAAGGGCGTGTTGTAATCATACGTTGTAATAAGCCTTTATTAAACTATCTTTTAATTCTTTTGTTTGTCCATAAATACTTGATTCGGACTTGTCAGAAATATGTTTTTTCATGTACTTTTGCAAAACGCCAATAATTGATTTAATTTCTTTTTTTGTAAATTCTATTCTCTCGCGCGGGGTCGCCTTTTCAAAAGTAGTCAACAAAGATTTATAACCCGTCAAACGTTCGCCGCTTTCTATTAAATCGTAATAATCATTTATAAGTGTAGCTATTTCTATTTCTGAAAATTTAAGAATAACTTTTTTACTTTCATCGCCTGTAAATAAATCAAGTTGCCCGCTAGGTTCTACAATTTCGGTTTTATAACCAAGCGCGGCAATATTTTTAGACGCCGCTTTAGCTTTCTTTTCCGTTTTATAGTCTGTTGTATAAGTTCCAGTTGTTCCCGTCATTTTTACGGCGGTTTTCTTGCGTTTTGCGGGCTTCGCGGGCTTCTTCTTGCCGCGTATCGTTTCGCGCTTGCCGGCCTTTACTCCAATAATTTCTACACCTTTGGCCCCGGCTTCTTCCAGTTCATCGGCGGCGGCCTGTGCTTCTTCCAGTTTTTCGGCGCGGCGGTTCAGCGTGGCCGCGTTCCATTTGCCCTTTATTTGGTAGTAATCAAAATCCATTTTTAAAACCTCTCTAAGAAAATATAAACCATTTTACAGGAAAAAGCAACCGCGCCCGGTAGTTCCAGGCGCGGCTTTTGTGATAGTTTAGGCGTTTTTTGGTTTCATTTCGTGGCCGCAATTTACGCAAAGCGGCGCAAAAAGTTCTAGTTGACCCGGCGCGGATATCGGAATTTTTAAAGACGCTCCACATCTAGGGCACTCGTAATTATTGGATAGCGGCGGCGGCATTTGGTTTATTATTTTCGTTTCATTTTTCATATTTTACCACCTTTTTTTAATCTTCAATTCCAAATGAAACATATTCCCCGCTTTCGTTGTAGTACCCCTCGCCGTTCTGCACCTGTACGGCGTACCGGTCAAAATCCGCGTCCGTTCCAGTATCGCAAAGCCCGCAATAATCGCACTTTTTCAACTTCGGGCGCAAACTGCAAAACCAGCCGCGCCCCCTGTACATCTTCTTTCCGCATTTGCCGCAAAAACATTCTTTTATACGGCATTTTTGGAACGCATGAAAGCCTTTTAAGCAATCCAGGCACACGAAAAACACCGCCCGCCGTTCACGTTTGTCTTTCTTTCGCCAAATCTTGAAATACTTATTTTTTTCACGCCTGTCAAGTTTGCGCCATTCCTTAGATAAAATTTTCATTTTTTACCCCCTTTTTTTACTTTGTTGTAAATTGTTTCAAGAACGTCACGCATGAACGCGGAATTACTGGCCGCGTAGAATTTACCCCCCTTATAAACGGCTTTTGCAAGCCGCATTATTTCGGGGTTGATTACGAACATTACTTTTTTATTCATCTTTTTTA
>JAFVWP010000031.1 GCA_017501565.1 Elusimicrobiaceae bacterium
CGCCACGCTTTAGCCGCCGGAGTTTTGGCGGATATTATCGGTATTTTTGTCGCTTTGGCGGTTGGAAAACTTGCATTTGGTTAAAAAATAAATCTCTGGTTGCTAAAAAACTCATTTCAGGCTAACCTCCAAAATCCATTACGGGGCTTTTGTCCCGTTTACGATTTTTAAGGTAGAAAAAAAATGGCTAAAACTAACATAGATAAAGAACTCATCACCACTTTGGCAACGTTGCTGCATGAAAATAATTTAAGTGAAATAGAATACGATGCAGAAGGTGTTCGTTTAAGGGTTGCCTGCACACCGGTTAATGCCGGCATTGCATTCTCTGCGCCGCAGGTTTCTGCGGTTGCCGCCAATGACGCAAAGACGGCGGAAAAGCCTGCCGCTCCCGCAGTTGCAGAGGAAAATATCGTAAAGTCTCCGATGGTTGGTGTAGTTTATATCGCTCCGGAACCTGGCGCTTCTCCGTATGTTAAAATCGGCGATACGGTCAAAGAAGGACAGACGCTTTTCCTTGTGGAAGCCATGAAAACCTTTAATGCCGTAAAGGCTCCTCATGCCGGTAAAGTTGCAAAAATTATCGTCCAAGATGCCCAACCGATAGAGTTTGGGGAACCCATGCTTATTTTGGAATAATTGCCGATGTTTGAAAAAATACTTATTGCCACTCGGGGAGAAATCGCCTTACGGATTCACAGGGCGTGCCGAGAAATGGGAATTAAAACGGTTGCCGTTCATTCCACCGCCGATGCTAATGCTATGCACGTTCGCATGGCAGATGAATCGGTTTGTATCGGTCCGGCAGCAGCCAAAGATTCCTATCTTAACAAAGCGGCTATAATCAGTGCGGCGTTAATAACCGGCGCAGATGCCATTCACCCAGGGTATGGCTTTTTGTCAGAGAATGCTGATTTTGCCGAAATGGTCAAAGACCACGGTATGACTTTTATCGGTCCGACACCGGAACTTATCCGGATTATGGGCGACAAGGTTGCCGCCAAGAAAGCCGCAGAGGAAGCCGGCATTCCGGTTGTCCCCGGCTCTGAGGGCGGAGTTGAATCCGAAGATGAAGCTTTGGATATCGCCGAAAAAATCGGCTATCCGGTAATTATCAAAGCCTCTGCCGGAGGCGGCGGAAAGGGCATGAAAGCCGCCTTTAACCGTGAAGAATTACAGGAAGCTTTCCTTATGGCTAAACGAGAAGCTAAAGCAGCTTTCGGTGACGGCACGGTTTATATTGAAAAATATTTGCAAAATCCCCGCCACATAGAGTTCCAGATTCTGGCAGATGAGCATGGCAATGTTGTCCACCTTGGCGACAGAGATTGTTCGTTGCAAAGAAATCATCAGAAAGTTTTGGAAGAGACTCCGTCTCCGGTAATTTCTGATAAACAACGGGACGAAATGGGGGCGATTTTATGCAAAGCCATGCAAAAGCTTGGCTATACAAACGCCGGAACCATAGAGTTTCTTTACGAAGACGGCAAATTTTATTTCATTGAAATGAATACCCGCCTTCAGGTTGAGCATCCGATTACCGAAATGATAACCGGAA
>JAFVWP010000032.1 GCA_017501565.1 Elusimicrobiaceae bacterium
CACTTTGACGGCTTGTAAGTAGCACTCTTCAAAATTCTCTGATTTCAAGGCCGTTGCCCCGATGATGATGCGCTTTTTCACTTCTTCTCCGAATTGAGAACGGTTAGACTCATAGTTGGCATTCAAATCGGCGGCTTTTTCGTCATTATATCCGTAGCGAAGTCCGTCAAAACGGCCCAAGTTAGAGCTGGCTTCGGCACTGGTAATAATGTAATAACACGGCGCAGAATATTTGGCATGCGGAATATCCACTTCCAAAATTTCCGCTCCCAAAGTCTTGAATTTTTCGGCAGAGGCCAAAATCTTTTCTTTCACTTCTTCGCCTAAATTGTCCAAAAAGCCTTTAGGCATACCGATTTTTAAGCCTTTTAAATCTGCCGTAAAGTTTTGACTGAAGGCAGGCACTTCATTTTCTAAAGAAGTAGAATCGTTCTCGTCACGTCCGCACAGGGTTTCCAACACCAAGGCAGCCCCTTTTACATCAGAAGCTAAAACCCCTACTTGGTCAGCACTGGAAGAAAAAGCCACCACCCCGTAGCGTGAAATACGGCCATAACCTGGTTTGATACCCACAATACCGCAGAAAGAGGCCGGTTGACGCACCGATCCGCCCGTATCCGTACCCAAGGTAGCAGGCACCATGCCTGCGGCTACCGCAGCGGCACTGCCGCCGGAGCTTCCGCCGGGGACACGGTCAAAATCTATCGGGTTATGCACAGGGCCATAGACAGAGGTTTGGTTGCTGCTGCCCATGGCAAATTCGTCCATATTGGTGCGACCCACGATGACGGCATCTGCCGCCAAAAGTTTTTCCACCACGGTGGAGTTATACGGAGCTACGTAATTTGCCAGCATTTTAGAACAGCAAGTAGCTTTGTGACCTTTGTATAAAATATTGTCTTTAATGCCTATCGGCACACCGGCCAAGGAGCCTAGTTTTTCCCCACGGCTGCGGCGGGCGTCTATTTCTTCGGCACGTTTTAAGGCTTCTTCGGGCCAAACCTCTACAAAAGCATTGATTTGGGGGTTTAATTCTTTGATTTTCTGCAAGGATTCTTGCACCGCTTGGCGCGCGGTCAACGTGCCTGCTTGCACAGCTTGGACAATTTCAAAAACAGTTTTCATATTAAAGCACCTTTTTTACCTTGGCACAGTTGCCTTCTTGGGCGCTAAAAGCCCCCACCAATTGTTGGCTTAAAGCCTCGTCGGTAACGGGGACATCGGGGCGCAGATAGGCTGCGCGTACGGCAGCACAATCGCCTACTTGGTTTACATCCACTTCGGAAAGTTGTTTCACCCAGTCAAAAAGATCCTGCAGTTCGGCTTGATATTTTTCGGCCTCTTTTTCGGTCAGTGTCATTTTGACCATGCGGGCGCACGTCGTAGCGTGTTTGTCATCTAATCTCATTTTGCAAAACTCCTTTGAAATTACATTTTATATAATAATTTTGAAGTTGACTATACTATTCTAAGGAGGTACCGTTATGGGATGCGGATGTGGATGCGGTAAAGACAAAGATATCGGCAAGAAAAAATA
>JAFVWP010000033.1 GCA_017501565.1 Elusimicrobiaceae bacterium
ATTATATCAGCCGAATGACGGTGGCAGAGGCGATAAAAGACACAGATGCCGATACCAAAAGAATGTATAACAATTGTGTCCACCGTATGAAGGAAGGCTTGAACAATTTATGCGTTCCGGTTCCTTCCCGTTATGCCGAAAAGTTTCCTTTCAATATTTTTATGGGCAAGGGTCCTAGGGGCTGATGAAAAAAACGGTTATTGGTTTAAGTGTGCTTTTACTTACGTCGGCTTGCGGTTCGCTTGACCGGCAAAAGGCGACTGATTTTCGGGCAGTTTATGAAAAAGGCGAATACTGTCAGGCAAGTGCGGTATCTTTGGGAACTTCGGAATATTGTCAGAAAGACTCGCAAGTAACTCCGGACGACATGGAACTTTTGGACACTTTAAACGGAGGCAGTGCTTTATTCGCCGCCAAAGCTTTTGCTAATTCCGACCGACTGTTTGCATATTCGGCAAAGAACATAGACGAGTATGAAAAAGCCAGTATGTTGGAAGACGGTGGCCGTGCGGCGGTTGACATTCTTGCCAACGCCAGCCTTCATGGTTATTCGCCATACATTATGGACGGGATTTATACCGGAGCCTATTTGATTTTAGGCAATCTTGCGCTTGGCGATAAAGCCGGAGCAAGGATAGAAGTAAACCGTGCCTATCAAAAACAAAAAGAAGCCTCGGAAGTCTTTCGCAGTGAAATAAAGGAGCAATCCGAAGCCGCCGCCAAAGAAACCCAAAAATTGGATAAAGATAACCGCAAAAAAGCGGCCAAGAACGAAGAAGAAATCATCGCCAAGCATTATCAGGATTTAAAAAAATGGCGGGCATATAAAGACTTTATGAATCCTTATGTTACCTATTTAAGCGGGCTTTACCTTTTGAACAATTCGTCCGGCGCCGGCGATTATGAAAATGCGTCAATGTATATGAAGCGTACCGCCGGCATGGTACCGAAAAACCGCACGGTGTTAGAGGATTTACAGCTTGCGGAAAGCTATGCGGGCAACAAAGCCGGAGACGCTAAAAACCGCCGCCATGTCTGGGTTGTTTTTGAAAACGGCATGGTCGCCACTTTAGAAGCATTATCGTTAAATATTCCGGTATTTTTGGTTTCTAATGAACTCAGCATGATTGCCTTTTCGGTTCCCAAGCCCAAAGAAGGAAAGATTGCGTATCCGTCTTTGGGTGTATCTCTTGGCGGGCAAAAACAGGTAAAGACCGAACTTCTGGCTGATGTCGATGCCATGTTTATTTCCGAGTTTAATAAAAGATTTCCGGTAATTTTATCTAAAGCCATAGCCGCCACGACTTTTAAAGCAATCATGCAGTATCAGATACAGAAAAACGATACCAACGGCGTTGGTTCTTTGATAATGGCAATATACACAATTATGACCAACCAAGCGGATTTGCGCAGTTGGCAAAGCTTACCTAAAAATGTTCAGGTTGCTCGCTTGGAAGTAAAGGACAGCGGCAAACTAAAACTTTTTGCTAAAGGGAAAGAAATTGCAAAAATTAATATACCTAAGGATAAAAATTCGTTAGTCTATGTTAGGATTCCGGAGCCAGGAGTTAAACCGTCGGTTGCGGTAATGGAGTTATAGGAGAAGTAAAATGAAAGCTTTCACAGGAATAAAGAGCATAATTTTTGCCGGCACTGCATTAATGGTCAGCGGTTGCGGCACTACGGTTGTAGATTTGGATAATCCGGAAGAAAAGGCGGCAATGAGCAATGTTATGGCCTTGGAATATCGGGATTTTGAAAAAGCTGCCAACAAAGCGGTTCAGGAAATGATAAGTTCCGGCGCGGTAACGAACCGCAGCGGAGGCCGCTATGTTTTGGTTATTTCTCGGATTACCAACGACACAATGCAGAAAATAGACACCGATCAGCTGATAAAGAAAATCCGTACTCAGCTTTTGCAAAGCGGCAAGGTTGTGGTTACCTCGGCGGTCGGACTTGACGGAGCCGAAGACCCTATGGTTATGAAAGCCCGCCAGTTAAGAAAGTCAAAGGAAGTAAATCAGGCTAACGTAGCCAAGAAAGGTACGATAGTCGCTCCGGATTTAAGCTTGTCGGGAAAGATTATTCAGCGGAATCTCGATTTGGATTTCGGCGGCGAAAGAGTGGAATATTATTTCCAACTTACGATTACCGATTTGAC
>JAFVWP010000003.1 GCA_017501565.1 Elusimicrobiaceae bacterium
AGAAGGCTTCACCCGCTTGGCTTGCTTATTTGAATTGGTAGCCAAAATTGAAAAAATGCACGAAGAACGCTACCGCAAACTTTTACATAATGTAGAAGCCAAAGAAGTTTTCAAAAAAGCCGGTATTGTCATGTGGGAATGCTCCAACTGCGGTCACGTACACGTAGGCGAAGCCGCCCCCGAAGTGTGCCCGGTGTGTGCGCATGCGCAAGCCTATTTCATGATTCACCCGGAAAACTTCTAATTTTCGGTTGAATTTTGTGATTTAAAACCCCGCCCAAAAGGCGGGGTTTTTTTATGCGATACTATTTAAAAGTAAAAATGATAAATTATTTTTTTATTATTTTTCCGACGGAAAAAAAGAAAATACTTGACTCATTTTTTTTTTTGCTACACTTTGTGTGAAATGGCAGCGCGGGCAAAATAAAATGCCGTTTGCCGTGCCGTAAAAGGCCCGCAAGGAGAAGAAAAATGAAAAAAGGCTTCACATTGATAGAATTGTTAGTTGTTGTTTTAATCATCGGTATTTTGTCGGCGGTGGCCTTACCGCAATATAGGGCCGCAGTAGAAAAATCTCGTGCGGCAGAAGCCATGATCATGTTAAAACATGCTCAACAAGCTTACATCGTTCAGGATTTAGCGGGTGGACATGATGGAGGAACCATCCCCCCTAAAGATATTGTGGAACTTTCCGGCGGAACGTGGAGCGCAGATGGATATTATTATTGCACCAAAAATTTTTTTTATGAGTTTGCCACTCCGGATATTTATGCTCACAGAATTCAAAAATTGTCTGCTGATTGCACATCTAGTTCTATCGGTTCTTATGATATTAATATCCAGGTTCCGCCGGAGCCCGGTTGGCAAAACTATAAGGTTTGTTGGGCTAAAGACGATATCGGATATAAGGTTTGCCATGGATTAACCGGAGAAGGCTTTTCAGTAGAAGATGAGCGTTAAAAATAAAACCCACCTAGTTCGGTGGGTTTTATTTATTAAATATCCTAATCTCTTTTAACTGATAATATTCCCCCCACCGCGGCGCATAATGTACCAAAGAGCATAGCCGCCATGTAGGCTCGGATAAAAGCGTCCGTTGGGGCCGCTCCATGAGCAATGGAAAAATTTTGCACGGCGGTAAATATGGCCACAGACAGCGCAATCCCGCTAATCATACCCACATTGCGCGAAAGTGCATTCACGCTGGCTACTACGCCCAATTTTCCCTTGGGGGCCGCGCTGACCACCGTGTTATTATTGGGTACTTGAAATGTACCCGAGCCTGCACCCATAATGAGTTGCGCCAGCACAATATAGTAAACAGAAGGCTCTTTGCCGATAAAGGCAAACATGAGTGTAGAAACAATTAACAGCACAAATCCGGCCGTGGTGATAATGCGGGCGGGCCACTTGGCGCATAAACTGCCCGCCAACGGAGAAGTAATCGCCAATGTAATGGGAAAAGGCAACATCAAAAGCCCTATTTTTACCGGGTCCATCTGCATAATATCGGTTAAATAAAAAGGCAGTAACACAGAGTTGGTAAATAAAGACGTATAGCCCAATACCGCTACTGCGCACCCATACGAAATGGCCTTTATTCTAAAAATTCCCAAGCCCATAAAGGGCGAAACGGCATTTTTTTCCCGACGGATAAAAAAAATAAAAAATAAAAGGGATAAGGCAAAAGCCGTTAAAATCTTGTAAGAGGTCCACCCTAGCGATACACCTGTATTTAATGCATATAAAAAAGAAAAGCTCATCAACACATACAAGCCCGCGCCGAATATATCCAACTTCATATGTTTTAGCGGGTGAAAGCGCGGAATTAGGTAAATTCCCCGCCATACACCTAATATACATACAGGAATAGAAAGCCAAAAAATGGATTGCCAACCCCATGCCTGTATTAACACTCCGCCGATAGCCGGCCCGGCCAATCCGCCACAAGCCACCACCGCCCCGATAGCGCCGAAGGCTTGCCCGCGTGATTTGCCATGAAACACTTGCGCGATGAGTGCCTGTGAAGTAGCCATCATGGCAGAAGAGCCGACCCCTTGTATGGCGCGCGCAAAAAGCATACTTGGCAAAGACCATGCCACCGCCCCGCATAAAGCACCAACCCCAAAAGTGATAAATCCCCCCAAATACATCCATTTTCGGCTGTAAATATCGGAAAGTTTGCCAAACACCGGCAACAGACAGGTCAATACCAATAAATACATACTTACTACTAATTGAATATCTTCCAACCCTACTTGAAAGGATTGGGCCATGGTCGGTAGCGCAATATTCACAATCCCGGCAGATAAAGTGGCCATAAATGTACCATTGGCCGTTACAGAGAAAATGGTCCACTTGCGCGACAATTTAAATTTTTTCATCTTCATATTTATATATATTATACCTATTTATATATAGCTCCTTTGTAAAAAGGGGCTTTACAAAAATATTTTTTTGGGTTAGAATGTATCTATCAGTACATTGGAATCAATATAAGACTCTTGAAAGAAAACGCACATTCGTTTGCTTGCAGAGTCTTTTTTTTCACTTGTAGAAGAGAGTAGGTCCTAGATTTTTTCTAGGTCTAAATTCCCTTTTTTGTAGGGCCTTTAGGCCCACGACAAGTCAGAGATTCTATTGTTATACTATGGTAGTGATGTTGTCTTTTTTATTAAATTTTTAATTCTCTAACAAGAGGTTTATATGATTAAAATCATCTCTCTAGTCTTAAGTTTTTCCATTCTTTTTACGTCTGTGGCGCCTTCGTATGCCCAAGCCTTAGATGCTATGGAGCAAGAGCGGATTGGTGCGGGTTTTACCCATTGGCAAAGCGAGTTTTTAACAACATCTTTCA
>JAFVWP010000034.1 GCA_017501565.1 Elusimicrobiaceae bacterium
CCCCGCTATTTGCGCGGCAGAAGTAAAGCGCTTACTTCAAGTACATATATTATAGCTTATTTAGTAGGTAAAAGCCAGTATTTGTATTTACAAAATTACACCGCCGCCCAAAACAATGTCGTCTTGATACAACACGGCGCTTTGTCCCGCCGTGATAGAAAGCTGCGGTTCTTTAAATTGAGCGGTGATTTCTTTTCCGTCAGCAGATACACGCACCAAGGCCGGTGCGGCATAGTGTAAGTTGCGAATTTTGATTTTGCATTCAAATTCTTGCGCAGGGGCTTGGCCTAAGGTCCAGCACATATTGTCTGCTTGTAAAGTGTCTTTATACAAAGCGTTTTTAGGACCGATAATGACTTGGTTTTTGGGTGCATCTATGCCCACTACATACATTGGCTCTTTAAAACCGCTGATGCCCAAGCCTTTTCGTTTGCCGATAGTATAGCCCCATATCCCCGTATGCTTGCCAATGACGGTGCCGTCTTGCAAAATCATATCGCCGGAGCGGTTGGGGAAATTTAACAGATCATTATAATCACCGCAATAAAAATCTTGGCTGTCTTCTTTATCGGCTACCGCCAGACCTGCCTGACGGGCCAACTCGCGGATTTCGGCTTTGCCTAAATTTCCCAACGGGAATAAAATATCGGCCAGCTGCGTTTGCGATAAACGATGCAAAAAATAGCTTTGGTCACGGGCGGGATCTAACCCTGTTTTAAGATAAAAAGTGCCGTCTTTTTCTTCAATGCGGGCATAATGTCCGGTGGCAAATTTGTCAAAAGAAATGCCCAAAGCACGCACCGCTTGCGGCAATACGCCAAACTTAATTAAACTGTTGCAGATAACACACGGATTGGGTGTGCGCCCATGAGCATACTCTGTGCGGAAATTTTCCAGTACGGCTTGGCGGTATTGCTCGCGGCAGTCTACCGTTAAATATTCAATACCTATTTTTTTAGCCAATTTGCGAATCTCGCTTACATCTTCTTTTTCGGGAGAAAGACAGGCGTTTTGATTGTGTCCGTTTTTGGGAATGGGCAGAGAAGGATCCCAAATCATCATGGTAGCCCCGATGACGCGGTACCCCTGCTCTTTAAGTAGTAGTGCTGCCGCAGCGGAATCTACCCCGCCGCTTAGGCCGATGAGTACGGTCTTTTTGTCCATCATATCCTCTGATAATTAAATTTTGTACTTAAGGTTGAAAGCCAAAAGGACACTTATATTTTAGTAATTTTCAAGCGGATAAAAAAGAAGCCCCGCTTTATGGCGGGGCAAAAAAACTATGGCTGTGGAGGCAAAGGCTTTTGCGGTATAGAAACAGGAGGCTTTGGCGCCTCTGCCTTTATGGCAGGGCTTTCCTGCGTTTGAGGTGTTTGATTTAGATATAATTTTCTAACGGAAGAGTAAATTTTCTTAAATGCTGCTACAATGCGCGGATCAAACGCTTTGCCCGCTTCCCCTAAAATATAAAGATAGGCATCGTCAGTTTTCCAAGCTTTTTTATACACGCGGGAAACACACAAGGCATCAAACACGTCCGCTACCGTAATAATGCGGGCTTCTAACGGAATATCCTCTCCTTTTAAGCCTTTGGGATATCCCGTTCCGTTCCATTTTTCATTGTGGTACAGACTCATTTTATGGGCCACTTGTAATACTTTAGAGTGTGCCCCTTCCAAAATGCGTCCGCCATAAACGGTATGAGATTTCATGATTTCAAATTCTTCATCGGACAAACGACCCGGTTTGAGCAAAATATTATCGGCCAACGCCACTTTACCGATGTCATGCAACGGACTGGCGTTTTTAATAAGTTCCGCTTCTTTTTTGGTCATCCCTAAGGCAAGAGCCAACAAGTAGGAAATAATGCTGATATTTTTTAAGTGAGCGCGCGTATCTTGCTGGTCTCTATATTCAGCGGTTACGGCCAAGCGGTAGATGGTTTCCAACTGGGCTACGGGGATATCTTGATAAAGCTTGGCAATTTCAATGGAGCTGGCAGCCAAGGTGGCCAGCAAAAACAAAATACCTTCATCTTTATTGTCAAAAGGAGTACCGTCTGCTTTGTTAGCTACTTGGAAAACGCCCAATACTTTTCCATTGTTGTTTTTTAAAGG
>JAFVWP010000035.1 GCA_017501565.1 Elusimicrobiaceae bacterium
CATTTTATTCTGCCCGCTCTGCCATTTCACACAAAGTGTAGCAAAAAAAAAAATGAGTCAAGCTTTTTCTTTTTTATCGTCGGAGAAACAACAAAAAATAAAGTCCTTTTTCTTTCGCCGATTTTTGAAATGCCGATAAAAAACCTGTTTTTAGGAATGGTCTGTTTTGTATGTTTGAGTGCTTTTCAAGCACGAGTTTACAAAACAGCCTAAAAACAGGTCTTTTTATATTTCTCTAATCGGCTAGCCTTTTTGCTTACTTTTTCTGCAATGAGAAAAAGTAAGAATAAACGCAGGTAAGGCGGAGTCAAGATACTTAAATATGGAAAATTGTTTGCCCATATTTAGCCAAACGACCGAAGAAGCCGTTTATAATCTAATTAATTTTTTCCCCTTGCAGATGCTCCAAAACCACTTTATAATAATTTTATAGACAGCAGTTCTGGCCCCGGGGGTCTTGGCCGCTCGGACAAGATGGGGGCAGAGGGAGATGAGTTTTCTAGATGAGGAAAAACTGGTATCCCCCTGATTTTTCCCGGCGTATCTCCAACGCCCGGAAAAACCGGACTTAAACCCGCGGATATACCCCCACCGCGGGTTTTTTATGTCAAAAAAAACGTCCCCTTTCGGAGACGTTTTGTAGAAAATCTTTTTGCACGATTCGTTGTTTTACAACTCTTCGTGCATTACTTTTAATGCTGCCTTTTCCTTAGCTCTAATACACATAAAAACCGCCCTTTTCGCGGGCGGTTTGGTTTGCCAAATCTTTCTGCACGATTCGTTGTTTTACAATTCTTCGTGCATTACTTTTAATGCCGCTTTTTCCTTAGCCACCGGCAAACATTCTTGTACGCGGTAATTTTTGCCGTTGATGCTGTCGGAAATAGCCATAATGTCTGAGTCCGTCAATACTTCTTTATCATAGGTGGTGCGAAATTCATACGGCAAGCCGGAAGAGATAATCAAATCCATGCTTTTTTGTATTATTTTCGGGTCAAACTCCACCCCGGTAATTTGGGAATATTTTTCCAGCGGTGCTTTTAAATCCATTGCAATAAAATCTACTAATTTCTTTTCCAACACCGCTTCA
This sequence comes from Elusimicrobiaceae bacterium, assembly GCA_017501565.1. Lineage (GTDB taxonomy): Bacteria > Elusimicrobiota > Elusimicrobia > Elusimicrobiales > Elusimicrobiaceae > Avelusimicrobium. Next base: position 1,091 of record JAFVWP010000035.1, read on the forward strand.
ATCACTTCCGGTTTGGTGCCGTTGGTATCCAGCTTAATTTTATAACCCAAGGCTTTTACTTCGGTCATAAAATCTATCAAACCGCTTTGCAAGGTCGGCTCACCGCCGGTAATAACCAAGCCTTCCAAACTGCCTTGGCGACGGCGTAAGAAAGACATAACATCTTCCTTCGGCATAGACTCTTGCAAAAGATGGGGATAGACCAACTCCGGATTATGACAATAACGGCACCGGAAATTACACCCTTGCGTGAATACTACCGCAGCCACATGGCCCGGGTAATCAATGAGTGTAAATTTGATCAATCCCCCGATCTTCATATTATTTCCAAAATTTCAAAGAACTAGCAACCACAAGAGCAAGAATCTACATTGGTCATGGTTTTTCTCATGGTAAATTCTTCTCTTTTGCCTTTGTTCCAGTTTTGCACCGGGCGGAGATACCCGACCACGCGGGAATATACTTCACATTTAGAGCCATGCACTTCGGCCATTTCTTTTTTCAACTCCGAGATTTTATTTTCAACAATTTTTCTTTCTTCTGCGGTCATGGGGATTCTCCTTGACTTCACTTCTGTTCGGCTGAACATCCATATTTTACTACTTTTGACACAAAGCCGAACTGCTTTTTAAAGGTTAGCCTGTAACCCTAAAAAGGTACTTTGTAGCAATAACAATATATTATTTGCTGTAAAGCTGTTCTTCCAACAAGCGGACCTGACGTTCTAATTCCTGCATCCGTTCGGACTTACATTTCGGGCATTCAAAATGCTCTCCTTCAATGTAGCCGCATTTGGGGCAGACACTAAACGTAGGCGTAATGGAGAAGTACGGCAAAACGTATCTTTCACATACCGTTCTGATAAACTTCTTCATCGCTTCTAAATCTTTGATGCGTTCCCCGGTGAAAATATGTTGCACCGTTCCGCCGGTGTATTTAGACTGAATCGTGCTTTGCAAGTCCAACATTTCAAACACGTCATCGGTATAATTGACCGGCAATTGGGAAGAGTTGGTATAAAAAGGCTGATGGCCTTGTTTATACATATTTTCATCGGCACAAATAATTTCCGGGTAATGTTGTTTATCTAATCGGGCCAAGCGGTAAGATGTACCTTCGGCCGGAGTAGCTTCTAAATTGTAATTGTTTCCGGTTTCTTCTTGGAATTTAACCAAAGTTTCACGCATAAACGTCAGCACTTTTTCGGCAAAAGCTTTGCCTTTTTCGGTGCCGATGTCTTCACCAAACAGGTTGATGGCGGCTTCGTTTAAGCCCACCAAACCGATGGTGGAAAAGTGGTTGGTCCAATATTTGCCAAAGCGTTCTTTGACACTGCGCAAGTAGAAGCTCATATACGGATACAAGTTCGCCCCGGTAAAGCGTTCAATCACTTTGCGTTTAATTTCCAAACTTTCTTTGGCTACCAACATGCGGTCCAATAAGTTGTTAAAAAATTCTTCTTCGGTTTTGGATAAATACCCCAGGCGCGGCAAGTTAATCGTTACCACACCGATAGAGCCCGTAAGCGGAGCAGAGCCGAACAAGCCGCCGCCGCGTTTGCGAAGTTCGCGGTTGTCAATGCGCAAACGGCAACACATAGAGCGGGCATCTTCGGGGTTCATGTCCGAATTAATAAAGTTGGCAAAATAAGGAATACCATATTTAGCCGTCATTTCCCACAGGGGGGTCAATTTGGGGTTATCCCAATCAAAATCTTTGGTAATGTTGTACGTCGGAATGGGGAACGTAAACACGCGGCCTTTGGCATCACCGGCAAGCATCACTTCGCAGAAGGCGCGGTTTAACAAGTCCATTTCGTTTTGGAACTCTTTGTACGTTTTATCCATCAATTTCCCGCCGATGATAACCGGTTGGTCTTTGTAATAAGAAGGTACATTCAAGTCCATCGTTAAGTTGGTAAACGGCGTTTGGAAACCCACGCGGGTCGGCACGTTTACGTTAAACAAAAATTCTTGCAAAGCCTGTTTTACTTCTTCATAGGTCAGTTGGTCGTAGTAAATAAACGGAGCCAACAAGGTATCAAAGTTTGAAAAAGCCTGCGCACCGGCACTTTCCCCTTGCAAGGTATAGAAGAAATTGACTACTTGACCCAATGCAGTGCGGAAATGTTTAGCGGGTTTACTTTCTGCCTTGCCCACTACCCCGGTAAAGCCGTTTAACAACAAATCTTGCAAATCCCACCCCACACAATAGGCACCTAACAAACCTAAATCGTGCAAGTGAATATCGCCTTCGCTGTGCATACGTTTTACTTTTTCCGGATAAATTTTATTGAGCCAATAAATTTTGCTGATTTCGGAAGAAATATAATTATTGAGCCCTTGCAAAGAGTAGCCCATATTGCTGTTTTCGTTTACTTGCCAATCCAGCTGTTTCAAATATTGGTCTACCAAATCTACGTTAAACTTAGAGGAAATTTCACGAATGCGGGCATGTTGGTCGCGATACAAAATATAGGCTTTGGCCGTTTTGTGATAGTTGGAAGTCAAAAGCACATCTTCCACAATATCTTGTACGTTTTCCACGTTCGGCGTCGTATCGCAATAAAGTTGTTGAATAATATTAATGGCGCGAATGGTTAATTTTTTAGCCGTTTCCATATCAAATTCGCCCGTTACTTCGGCGGCTTTGGCGATGGCTTTCGTGATTTTTTTAGAGTCAAAATGTTGAATCGTCCCATCTCTTTTGACGATATTTGTGATTACTTCTGCGTTTTCCATGATAAATGTCCTGTAAGTTAGGTAGCCGCGTTGAAAAAACCTGCGGTAATTAAGATTTTTACATAAAAAAACTAAAAATGCAACTCTCGTCTAGAACTTTTTGTCCCGGTTTTCGATTTTTTTTTATCTCACGACGATAAATTAAAATTTTTTCGTTCCGCTTTCGGGCTTAAAATTCTACTTTTATTTTCCTTATTAAGAATTTTTACTATTTATTATAGCCTTTTGTCAAATTTTCTTTTTTTAGTGTAGTATTTTGGTACAATTTGTGGGTAAATTGTATAAATATGGGAAAAATAAAAATGTCTGAGCAAAACTATATTTCGGTAATTGAAAACTCCATGAGATTTTTAGACAAAGCCTTACCGCTTTGCAACGAAGCATTACAAGCCTATCCGAAAAGCGGACATATCCATTATTTAAAAGCACTTATATTATGGAAGCAATATCCAACGCAAACTTTGCAAAACACATCTTTTACTGAGCATATACAGCAGGCGTTGTCTTTAAATCCGTTGGACGTACAGGCCATTTGTTTATGGGCAGAATTTAACGAAGTATTGAAAAACTATGATTTGGCTTTGCAAGCCTATTCCCAGGCCATCACCGCGAAAGAAAAAGACCCGAATCTTTACTATAAAAGAGCATTTGTTTACCATTTAACAGAAAATTTTCAAGAAGCAATAGAAGATTGTACCAAAGCCATCACCCTTGCCGGTAAAAAAGTAAGAGAAATTTATTATGCCCAAAGAGGAGCATCAAAACGCGCACTACAAGATATAGAAGGGGCTTTGCAAGATTATCAAAATGCTGTATCGGTAAATCCGGGTTACGCGGGCGGTTTTTTGGATATGAGCCAGATTTATTACTCGCAAAAAAAATATCAAAAAGCTTTGGAATGCGCCAACAAAGCGGTTGAAAAAGCCCCCAATCAGCCGATTTGTTATGGCATACGCGCCGATATTAAAAAGGCTATGAACGATTTAATAGGATCTTTGACGGATTATCAACAAGTATTGTTTTTAAATCCAAAAGATACACAAATATGGAAACACATTGCCTATGTGCAAAATCTGTTGCTGGACCAAATCCCGGAGGGTTCTTCGTATTTACGCGTTCACTTAAAAAGCGGACACAAGGCCATGCTGACTCACATTAACGGACAGGTAGTTACATTCTTGGAACTTCCGCAAAAATGAGAAAAGTTTTTTAATCTTATTTTTACCTTGACCAAATCCCATAAACTTGTTTAAATAAAGAAAAAGGGGGTAAAAACAATGGACTTTTATCAAATCATGACTTTAATTGCCGTTTGCGCTTTTGTAGTGTTGGTTATTTACGCGGTCTTAACACTTTTGCAAATCAAAAGAACGGCTGAATCGGTGGAATATTTAAGCATTTTGGCGGCTGAAAACGTAGAAAAAACGCAAAGCACCTTTGACCTTTTGCACAATGTTTCTTCCGCTTTAGACAGCACATTCTACAAGGCCATGAAGTTAGGCATGGACCTGTTTAGCAAATACAGAAATTCCAAAAAGTAATCTTCATTAGAAAAGCCACTGCAAAGAGTGGCTTTTCTTTTTTATATACCTTTTTATATATCTTGTCAGTTCAGCAACAAGACCGCATAATTTAAACACCAGGCAAAGCATAACCACAGCCCATAGGGCACCATCAGCCAAAAGGCCTGGTGTTGCGGAGCCCATAATCTTTTCATCAGCCAAGCAGTCACGAATATCATCATGCTTAACCAAACCAGCGCAAGGCCGATTTCTTGTTGACCAAAGAAGATGGGCGTCCAACAGGCATTCAAGGCCAGCTGTCCCACAAACAAAACAAGCGTCGGTCTGCTTTGCCGGGTAATGCCGTCACGCACGATCAAATACCCTACAATCCCCAACAGGATATACAATATCATCCATACCGCCGTAAACACCCAATCCGGCGGCGCAAAAACCGGCTGGTTCAGGCTGTGATACCAAGCCATATTACTGCGCACGGCCCCCATACCTGCCAATGCCGGAATTTGGCAAATAATCAGCCACATGATTAACTTTGTTATTTGCATACGTTCCCCCCTTTTCCAAAAGTATAATCTTTCTGGACTTTCTAATAAAAGCGCTAAAACTAATTAGTTGTTATGCTCTTAAATGTTATGAACCGCTCAAAAATGCTAAAATAAAAGTAATCTATATTACAGCCGCAGCGAGGTATGGAATGGACACAAAACTTATTACCGAAATTACCGAATGGCTTAAAACGACCGATTTGGCAGAATTTTGTTATCAAAAAGACCACAACTGCATTGAAATCAAAACCCGCGAAGCTTTGCCTGAACCGGCAAAATTTACTTGCCGCTTAACCGCCGTTACCGCTCCTGCTTTGGGGATATACCATAGTGCGGCAAAAGGGAAAAATTTGAATTTGAAAGAAGGCCAAAAAGTGCAAGAAGCGGATTCTTTGGGGTGGATTGAAAGCGCCACCCAAAAGCACCCCGTTACCGCGCCGGTGTCCGGCACCTTACGCATTATTTCCATAGAAGAAGGCAAACCGGCAGAATACGGCCAGCCGCTTTTCTTTATTGAACCCTAGAGAATATTATGGCTAAAATTACCATTAAACCCTTTAAAAAAGTACTCATCGCCAACCGCGGGGAAATTGCCTTACGCGTCATTCGCTCCTTAAGAGAAATGGGCATTCGCTCGGTGGCTGTTTATTCCGAAGCGGACCGCAACAGCTTGCACGTACGCATGGCTGATGAAGCGGTATGTATCGGTGCGGCGCCGTCTTCCCAAAGCTATTTAAACATTGATGCCGTCGTAACTGCCGCTATTATGAGCGGGGCCGATGCCGTGCACCCCGGATACGGCTTTTTATCCGAAAATGCAGACTTTGCCGACGCGATTACCAAAGCCGGCCTTACTTTTATCGGTCCTACGGCGCAGGCTATCAGTATGTTAGGGGTTAAAAGTACCGCGCGCGAGATTGCCATCAAAGGCGGCGTACCCATCACCCCGGGTTCAGACGGCGTAGTGGGCAAAAACTACAAAGAAGTAGCCCGCAAAATCGGTTTCCCCATTATGATTAAAGCTTCTTTGGGCGGTGGCGGAAAAGGCATGCGCGCCTGTTTTGCCGAAAAAGATTTAGACCTAATGATGAAAACAGCCCAGGGCGAAGCGAAAGCCAATTTCGGCGATGATCGCGTTTATTTTGAAAAGCTTGTTTTAAATCCGCGCCATATTGAGGTGCAAGTAGCCGCCGATAATTACGGCAATGTAGTCGCCTTTGCCGAACGCGATTGCAGCCTGCAACGCAGACATCAAAAATTGGTGGAAGAATCCCCTTCGCCGTTTGTGACGCCGCAAGTACGCAAAAAGCTGCAAGAAGCCGCCATCAAATTGGTCAAAGCCGCCAAATACCGCGGTGTGGGAACCGTTGAGTTTTTGATGGCTCCGAACAAAGATTTTTACTTTATGGAAGTAAACACCCGTTTGCAAGTAGAGCACCCGGTAACGGAAGAAGTTTGCGGACAGGACTTGGTAAAAATGCAAATACAAATTGCCCAAGGTATGCCGCTGTCTATTACCCAGCCGGAAGCGGCTGTTGTGCGCAAACACGCGATTGAACACCGCATCAATGCCGAAGACAGCGAAAAGAATTTTACGCCTTGTCCCGGCACGATTGAAGAATGGATTACTTCCGGCGGTTTGGGCGTGCGCGTAGACAGCCACATGTATACAGGCTACACCATTCCCAGCTATTACGACAGCTTGATTGCTAAATTAATTGTTACCGCGCCTACGCGGGAAGAACTTTTAAAACGCAGTGAAAGAGCCTTGGCCGATTTTAAAATTTCCGGAGTTAAAACCACGATTGCGTTCCATCAAAAAATCTTGGCAAACGAAGATTTCGCCGCCGGAAATATGGATACAGGCCTGATTGAACGCATGTTGGCGGCAGAAAAAAAAGATGAAAGCGAAAAATAAAATTTTTAGCCGCCGTGCTTTGACGCAGTGGGTAAACCGGCAACGCCAGGAAGGTAAAAAAATCGTTTTTACAAACGGCTGTTTTGATATTTTACACGCCGGACACGTAAGCGTGTTGGAGTTTTCGCGTGCTAAAGGGGATCTGTTGGTAGTGGGTATTAACAGCGATGACTCTGTCCGCCGTTTGAAAGGCCCCACCCGCCCGGTTAACAAACAAGCAGACCGCGCTTTGGTATTGGCTTCTTTGCAAGCGGTAGATGCGGTATGTATTTTCCCGGAAGATACGCCGTACAACTTAATTAAAGCCGTCCGACCGGACGTATTGGTTAAAGGCGGAGATTACAAGCCCAGCGAAATTGTGGGCCGTGAATTTGCAAAAAAAGTGGTACGTTTTGCTTTGCTCAAAGGACGTTCCACCACAAATATTATTAAGAAAGTACAGAAATAAATTCGTACGAAAAGGAAAAGAATATGGCTGATATTTTTGAAAAATGCAGAAATTTTAAAGATGCTAAACTTGCGATGCGTATGGGGATTTATGGCTATTTCCAACCGATTGAGTCTGCTCAAGGGCCGGAAATTGTGCTGGACGGCAAAACCTATATTATGGCAGGCTCCAACAACTATTTAGGCCTGGCCAATGACCCCGAAATGAAAAAAGCCGCTTCCGAAGCCGCCACCAAATACGGCACCGGGTGTGCCGGGTCCCGCTTTTTAAACGGAAACACCAAAGCGCAAGACGAATTAGAGCAACGCATCGCCAAATTTAAACGCAAAGAAGCCGGCCTTATCTTTTCCACCGGTTATCAAATGAATTTAGGTGTCGTCAGTTGCTTGCTCAAAAAAGGCGATTATGCCATTGTAGATAAATTAAACCATGCCAGCATTTTGGACGGAGTGAAACTTTCTGACGGGGAAATGGTGCGTTTTAAACACAATGACCCGGCCGACTTGGAAAGAGTTATTTCCAAACTACCCGAAGATGCCGGAAAGCTTATCATTGTAGACGGCGTATTTAGCATGGAAGGGGATATTTGCCCTTTACCGGAAATTGTAAAAATCGGTAAAAAATACGGCGCACGCATTATCGTAGATGATGCCCACGCTACCGGCATTTTGGGCAAAACCGGCCGTGGTACCTGCGAACATTTCGGCTTGGAAAACGGCGAAGTGGATTTGGTAGTAGGCACTTGTTCTAAAACCTTTGCCACCGTGGGTGGATTTGTTGTGGGAAGCGAAGAAGTAATCCACTATATCCGCCACAGCGCACGCAGCCAAATCTTCTCTGCTGCTTTGCCGCCTGCTTCTGTTGCATCTATCAATAAAGCATTGGAGTTGATTGAAAACGATACGTCCCGCCGCGACAATCTCTTCCGCATGACGGACAATTTGAAAAAAGGCTTGCGGGAATTGGGCTATGATTTGGGCACCAGCACCACGCCGGTTATACCGGTGCACGTGGGCAGCAACGAAAATTGCTTCCGCATGTGGAGAGCCTTGCATGAATTGGGCATTTTCTCCAACCCCGTAGTCAGCCCCGCCGTCCCCCCCGGAAAAGCGTTAATGCGCTTGACCCTGATGGCCACCCATACGGACGAACACGTGCAAAGAATTATTGACGCCTTTGCCCAAGCTGGCCGTGCGGTAGGAATTATCAAATAATTTATAAAACCCCTCTTTCGGGAGGGGTTTTTCTTTTGGAGATATTATGGCCGATATTATCATTCAAGATGCCGAACACCATTTAAAAACTTTTGTAGATTTCCCTTTTCAGTTATACAAAAACAACCCTTATTGGGTGGGAGAATTAAAAGCCGATACCTTAAAGCTTTTAAGGCCCGATAATGATTTTTGGACCCATGCCCGCCGCAAACTTTTGCTGGCTTACCGGGACGGACAAGCAGTCGGGCGATTGTGCGCTTTAGTCAATGATACGTTCAATGCATATCAAAAAGAAAACATCGGCTTTTTTGGTTTTTTTGATTGTGTGCATGACAAAGCGGTGGCCCATGCTTTATTTCAGGAAGCGGAAAAATGGCTCAAAGCCCAAGGGGTCAGTGCCGTACGCGGCCCGGCCAATCCGTCCAGCAATCATGTATAC
>JAFVWP010000036.1 GCA_017501565.1 Elusimicrobiaceae bacterium
CACGCTTCACGAAATCGAAATCGACTGAATATACTAAAAAAAGACAACGGTTTTATGGAGTGAGGAAATGAGTTTTGACGTTTTTTGCGGTGTATTGCTTCCGTTTTTCGGAACGGCATTTGGCGCCGCGTGTGTATTTTTTATGAAAAAAGAGCTTGGACGACGGGCCCAAAGTATACTCAGCGGCTTTGCGGCAGGCGTTATGGTGGCGGCTTCCATATGGAGCCTCTTGATTCCGGCCATCGAAGCCTCGGCACACTTGGGCATTTGGTCCTTTTTGCCCGCCACGGTGGGCTTTTGAGGTGGTATGCTTTTTCTTTTGGTTTTGGATCATCTGGTGCCGCATCTCAATCGCAGCTATTCGGAGACGGAAGGTCTTGGAAGTCCTTTTGGTAAGCGTACCAAAATGGTGCTTGCGGTCACGTTGCACAACATCCCCGAAGGAATGGCGGTGGGAGCCGCGTATGCGGGATATCTTGCCGGCAATTTGGAGATCTCGGCCATGAGCGCTTTTGCTCTTTCAATGGGGATCGCCATACAAAATTTTCCCGAAGGTGCCATTCTTTCCATGCCGCTTCGCACAGAGGGGGTTAAAAAAGGACGTTCTTTTTGGTACGGTCTTGTTTCGGGGGTGGTGGAGCCGCTTTTTGCCTTTTTGACCATTCTTTTTTCGGGCATTATTGTTCCGTTGCTTTCGTATTTTTTAAGCTTTGCGGCAGGCGCTATGCTGTATGTTGTGGTCGAGGAATTGATTGCCGAGGCGGTTGCTGAGAACAATGCCGATACGGGAACGCTCTTTTTTGCGCTTGGCTTTAGCGTGATGATGCTTTTAGACGTTGCGCTGGGGTAGCAGCAGGTCGGACCACTTAAAAATAAAAAAACTATTGACAAATAAAAAAACGTGTGGTATAATACGTTCATATACAAAACCTGTGATTAAGAGGAGTATCCGACAGGGCAGCGTTCCAGAGAGTTGCCGTTTGGTGCAAGGCAATACGTGCGTGTCGGTGAATGGACTTATGAGGGCGGTCGAAAGCGGAATGCCGTGAGTAGTAACCGACGGGGGCCACCGTTATTGGGCAAGCATATCATGTGTATGCATAAGAGGAATGTTTTTACATTCAAAACGGGTGGCACCGCGAAATTGCATTTCGTCCCGAGTATCTTGGATACTCGGGATTTTATTTTTGGAGGCAAAAATGAATCTTTATAAGCGATGGCGGGCTTGTTTTTAACCCCACAAAAAAGGAAATTTTAAACAAAAAACGGAGGATCGTATTATGGAATTCAACGGTATCAATTTTGACACATATCTTAAGCAGTATCCCGACAAGAACGGTTATTTTGGTAAATACGGCGGCGCGTATATTTCGGACGAGCTGAAAAAAGCGATGGGGGAGATCACCGAAGCTTACTTTACGATTGCAAAATCGAGCAAATTTGTGGGCGAGCTTCGTCGCATTCGCCGCGAATTTCAGGGCCGTCCCACGCCCATTTCGTACTTGGAGAGACTTTCCACCAGCATTGGAAACGTGCAGCTTTATGTAAAGCGTGAGGACCTGAACCACACCGGCGCACATAAGCTGAATCACTGCATGGGTGAGGCGCTTTTGGCAAAGTACATGGGCAAGAAAAAGGTCATTGCCGAGACGGGCGCCGGTCAGCACGGCGTGGCTCTCGCTACGGCAGCGGCTTATTTTGGTTTGGAATGTGACATTTACATGGGTGCGGTAGACATCAAAAAGCAGGCCCCCAACGTGGCGCG
>JAFVWP010000037.1 GCA_017501565.1 Elusimicrobiaceae bacterium
CTCCATATGATTGATGCCAGCTTAGATATGTGGCTGACAGCGGGCCGCTTTAACGACCAATTTGAAAAAGAATTTGCCGAGTTTTTGGGTGTCAAATATGCCCTTTCCACCAATTCCGGCTCTTCGGCTAATTTGCTGGCTTTGTCTGCCTTAACTTCTCACAAATTAGGCGAAAAACGCCTCAAAAAAGGAGACGAAGTAATTTCTGTGGCGGCGGGATTTCCTACCACGGTTAACCCCATTTTACAGCAAGGATTGGTGCCTGTATTTGTAGATTGCGAAATCGGCTCTTACAATATTGATGCCAATCAAATTGAAAAAGCCATTTCCCCTAAGACCAAAGCCATCTTTGTAGCCCACACATTGGGAAATATGTTTGATATGGAAAAAATTCTTTCCCTGTGCGAAAAATACAATTTATGGCTCATTGAAGACTCTTGTGACGCTTTGGGCGCTGAATGGAAAGGCAAAAAAGCCGGCACCATCGGCCACATCGGTACTTACAGTTTTTATCCGGCCCACCATTTAACCATGGGAGAAGGCGGTGCCGTGGTAACCAATGACCCTCAGCTTTACCGCATTATTTTATCTTTCCGCGATTGGGGACGTGATTGCTGGTGCAAACCCGGTGTGGATAATACCTGCAAAAATCGCTTTAATATGCAGTTAGGCAACTTACCTTTTGGTTACGACCACAAATACACCTACTCTCATATCGGCTTTAACTTAAAAATTACAGATTGGCAGGCCGCCTTAGGTGTCAGCCAAGTGAAAAAACTGCCTGCTTATATCCAAAAACGCACAGAAAATGCCGCTTTCTTAACCAAAGGACTGGCAGATTTGACGGACTATTTAATCTTGCCCAAAGTAGCCGAAGATGTAAAAGCTTCTTGGTTTGGATATTTAATTTCCGTCAAACCCGATGCCCCTTTTACCAAACAACAATTGGTGGAATATTTGGAAGAGCACGGCATTGGCACCCGCCAATTATTCGCCGGCAATTTACTGCGCCAACCCATGATGGTAGATAATGAAGTTTCTTTACGCATCGGCGATTCGGAAATCCTAAAATCTTGTGACTTGACCGAAAAAGAATATGCCCTGCTGCCCAATACAGACTTTATTATGAACAATACTTTCTGGGTGGGCACGTTCCCAGCTTTGGGAGAAGAAGAACTTTCCCGCACGGTACAAACCATTAAAGGATTTGTTCATGCCCACTGTAAATGAGATAAGAAAGACTATTGTTCAATTGGTTCACAAAGCCAAAGTCTCGCATGTCGGGGCAGCTTTAAGTGTAGCTGATATTCTTTATACCCTTTATTTTAAAATCATATCGCTAAACGATACACCGGATCGCGATATTGTTATTTTGTCTAAAGGACATGCCAGCGCGGCATTATATTCTGTGCTATATCACAAAGGCCTGCTCAGCCAAGCACAGTTAGACGGTTACTCTTGTGACGCAGGCTCCCTACCCTGTCATATTGATAAAGAAAAATCTCCTTATTTTGAAATTTCTTCCGGTTCTTTGGGGCATGGGTTGCCTGTCGGATTAGGCATGGCCGCCGCCAAAAAAATAGACGGACGAAAAGGCCGCGTTTTTGTAATTTGCGGAGACGGAGAAATGAATGAGGGATCTGTTTGGGAAGCTATTATGTTCGCCGGTGCCCAACGCATGAATAATTTGGTTTTAATCGTAGATTACAACAAACTACAAGGTTTTGCCGCAAGCGATACAATTATAGACC
>JAFVWP010000038.1 GCA_017501565.1 Elusimicrobiaceae bacterium
ATCCGTTGTATTCCGTTCGCTTACCAAGACGGCAAGGACGGAAAGTGCATTCTAAGCGGCAAGCCGGCAGTTAAATACGCAATTTTTGCCCGCAGTTATTAATCATGCACAAGGCTCGCCAACAGATAAAAAGAAGACCGGGAAAAGTTTCTTCTTTGCCCAACAAGACCACGGCAAGGAAGAAACTTCCTTCTTCTAAGCCAAGACCGGAACAAAAAAAGCTGTTATTTGCTTTTGCTACCGGTGCTGCTGTTGGCATTGCTGCCACAATTTTTTCTTTTGTTTTATTGCCGTTGAAAAATGAAGTTTCTGTTGACCCTAAAGCCACGGCAGTTGTTTTGGAAACTTCGGAAATATCTTTGCCAGAGTTTCCCAAAGTTTTTATTGCTGAAGAGCCTCTGCCCGAAGATGCGATAAGCGATACGGAAGAAGCAAAAGCGGATTTGGACAGTGGCGTCCTTCCTGCTTATCCGGTTGTCAAAATAACCAAACCGGTTGTAACCAAAGCCAAAAGCCTTTGGCCTGATTTTGCGGTAAAGGTCGCAAAGCTTCCCAAAGATGCACCCAAAATTGCTATCATAATTGATGATTTAGGCATTGATAAAAAGCGTACGGCAAAGATTATTGCTTTACCTGCGCCGATAACCGCTTCCTTTATCACCTATGCCGGTGGTTTACCTAAACAGATAACCAAAGCCAAAGAAAACGGCAAAGAAATCATGCTGCATATTCCTATGGAAGCCAGAAGCGGCGTAGATACCGGTCCTGACGCATTGACCACGGCAATGTCTGCCGAAGAAATCGCTGCCGCTTTAAAGAAAAATCTTTCGCCGGAACTTCTTGCCCAAGGCGTAGTCGGTGTAAATAATCATATGGGCAGTAAGTTTACCAAAAATCCCGAAAGTGTCCGTGCGTTTATGAAAGCTTATGCTCCATATCAACGCTTGTTTATAGATTCTCGTACCGCTCCCGGTTCTTCAGCGGTAAGCATTGCAGATTCTTTGGGGGTTGCTGCCGCAGGACGGAATGTTTTTATTGATAACAAAGATGACGTTTCTTACATCTTGGGGCAATTGCATATCTTGGAAAAATCGGCTCGCAGAAACGGTATGGCTATCGGTATCGGTCACCCGCATGACGGCACAATAAAAGCTTTGGCAGAATGGTTGCCAACCCTTGCGGAAAAGGGCATCTATCTGGTTCCGGTTTCGTATATTGTCAAGGAGCGTTTAGCTGCTAAAAACGTGGCGGCTAAGCAATAAATATTTATTCTAAATCAAAAGAACTATAGGTTGGCGGTTCGTAAATTAAAATTGCCGTTGCTCCCGTAAAGCGCAGAGTTTTGTCGCCATGCATAATCTTACCGGTATTGTCCGGTAATTTACCGTGGCGAGATTGAAACTCCTTCAGGTCTTGCAAGCTCATCAGGATTCCGTTGGCAAAGGAGACATTCCAACCATAAGTAGTGTCAGTTTCAATCCGAATAATCGAACGGTCTGGTGTTCCGGCGAACTCGGCACTGTC
>JAFVWP010000039.1 GCA_017501565.1 Elusimicrobiaceae bacterium
ATTCACTTGAAAGGGTTTGAAAAATTAGGGGCTACCTGTACGACTGAACGCGGAAACGTACTTTTGTCTGCCCAAGAATTACGTCCGGCTAAAATTACGCTTCGTTTTCCCAGCGTAGGCGCTACGCAAAATTTAATGATGTGTGCGGCTTTGATAGAAGGGGAAACAATTTTGGAAAATATAGCCAAAGAACCCGAAATTGAAGACGTAGCTGAAGTGTTGCGCAAAATGGGCGCAGAGCTTTTTACCGATGAGAAGGGCCGTTTGGTCATTCGCGGTAAAAAGAAATTATCCGGCGCCGAGCATGCCGTTGTGGCTGACCGCATAGAAACCGGCAGTTATATTTTAGCTGCCGCGGCTACCCGCGGTGATGTGAAAGTGCAAGCGTGCGTGCCGGAGCATAATTCTATTTTGTTGGAGTATTTACAAGAAGCCGGCGTACCGATGGAAATCGGGCCGGATTTTGTGCATGTAAAGCCTTATCAAACCCCGCTCAAACCGGTACGTATTAAAACGGCTCCTTATCCCGGTTTTGCTACGGATTTGCAGGCCCCTTGGATGGCTTTGATGATTTTGGCCGACGGCGCCAGCGAAGTAGATGAAGATATTTTTGAAAACCGCTTTATGCACGCACCGGAATTGGTGCGTATGGGGGCCGATATTGTGACGGAAAAAAGCATTGCCCGCATAAAAGGAGTCAAAGAACTTTCGGGGGCGCATGTGATGGCGTCTGACTTGCGTGGCGGATTTGCTTTGTTAATGGCCGGATTGTGTGCCAAGGGCATTACCGAAATAGAACGTGTCTATCACATAGACCGCGGCTATGAAGACCCGGAAGGCAAATTAAACGCGTTGGGAGCCAAGGTAACGCGTTACAACCCCGATAAAGATGACTTTTAACGCTTTTTTCTCGGAGATTCTCCAAAGAAAAGGCCCTGCTTACGGCATCGGTTTAGAACGTATGCAGGCGCTTTTAAAACGATGGGAAAATCCTGAAAAAAATATCAAAACCATTCACGTTGCCGGTACGAACGGAAAAGGGAGCCTTTGTTATTTGTGCTCTTCGGTGTTACAGGCCGCCGGCTATAAAACAGGTCTTTTTATTTCTCCGCATTTAAGTTCTGTTTGTGAGCGCATCAGCATAAACGGCCAGCATATTTCCCGCGCGATGCTTTTGCGTTTGTGCCAAGAAGTTTTGTCCTATGAAGAACAAAACGGGCCCAAGATGAATTTTTTTGAAATTCTTACTTTGGCCGCTTTTCTTTATTTCTCCCGAAAAAAAGTAGATTTTTTGGTATTGGAAACCGGCCTGGGGGGCCGAAAAGACCCTACTAATGTGTGTGCTGCGTGCATGGTGCTTGTGGGCGGTATCGGGCTGGATCATTGTCAAGTTTTAGGAAATACTTTGTCTGCCATTGCACAAGAAAAAGCCGGAATTATTAAGGACCAAACGCCTGTTTTCGCCACAAACCTGCCGCCGGAAGCGTTAGCCGTTTTACAGACCCGCGCCAACAAGTGCCACGCGCCGTTTTTTTATGAAAAAGACGCCCGTCCGTTTTCTTTGGAAAAAATAGATTGGAAAAAGGGTTTTCTTCTTTTGCGTAAAAATAAAGCGCTTTGGCGTTTGGGACTTTTGGGAGAAAACCAAGCGGAAAATGCGTCCGTCGTTTATCGGGCAATGCGTTTTTTGGCGGTGCCCGACTCTTTGATAAAAAAAGGCTTTGCCCAAGCGAAAGCCCCGGCGCGTTTTGAGATGTTTTACCGGCAAGGAAAACTTTTTATTATAGACGGCGCGCACAATCCGCAAGCGGCACAGGGATTGGTTGATTTTTTGAAAAAAAGCCCTTTCTGCCAAAAAGCGAATTTAGTTTGCGGTTTTATGCAAGACAAAGATTTTGGGCAGATGTTGCGCATTTGGGCCCCACATTTTAAAGAAATATTTGTAGCGCAGCTCGGTACAGAACGGAGCGCGGAGACGGAGCTGGTACGCAAAGTAATGCCCGCTTCGGCGAAGGCTTTTTATTTTTCTTCCCCGGTTCGGGCTTTGGACGAAGCGCAAAAAACGGCCGAAGTAGTGGTGGTGAGCGGTTCTTTTTACCTGGCGGGAGCCTTGCGCACGCGTATGGGCGCGCGTAAGGATTGACATTGTTCTTCTGATGTGATTAAATTTAATATATCTCTTTTTGTGGCGGAAACTATGGATTTTGATACCAACCAATTTGACGAACAAACCGATATTACACGCTTTTTAGAGAAGTTTAGCCAAGATGCCTCTGTGTCAGACTTTGCTTTTTCGCGCCCTGTTTCCGTGGAAGAAAACAAACCTTCTTTGGCCGATAAACAGGAACAATACGAACGTTCCTTTGCCAAGTTGGAAGACAAAATCCGTGAATTAGAAGAAAAATTTGAAGCTTCCACCGCCCAAAACGAAGCTGTCATGAAAGAGTTGGCCCGCACGCGCGAAGCCGTAGAAAACCAAAAAAGCAAAGATGCTTTTTTTGCCAATATTACCACGACCATTGCTAACTTAAAAGAAAGTGTAGAAAATCTTTCCCGCGCCCAACAATCTCCGCGTTTATATAATCCGGCCCCGGCGCCTAACCGCGCGTTTGATACGTCCTTGGCCGAGTATATGGCCATGAGCAATTATTTGCCGGACACTTACCGCAGTGCCCAGCAGACCAAATTAGAGCAAGAACGCGACGAAAAGAAAAAAGCCTTAGCTGAATTGACTTTGGAACGCCAAAGCAAAAAACAAGCCTTGGAAGAACTGCAAAATGTCCAAGCCGAAAAGATAAAGGCGTTGGAAGATTTGCAAAATACCCGCGCGGAAAAAGAACAAGTTTTTGCCACGTTGGAAAAGACCCAACAGGAAAAAGAACAAGTTTGGGCCGACTTGCAAGCCAGCCAAGAGCAAAACACCAAAACATTAACGGATTTGCAAAATTTACAGGCGGAAAAAGAACAGGTTTGGACCGATTTGCAAAACACCAAAGCTGACAAAGAACAAGCTTTGAGCCAATTGCAAAATGCCAAAACCGAGAAAGAAAAAATCTTGTCTGATTATACGGCCGTTCAATTGCAAAAAGACCAAGTTTTAAGCGAATTACAAAACGCTAAAACCGAGAAAGAAAAAATCTTGTCCGACTATACAGCCGTGCAATTGCAAAAAGATCAGGCCTGGTCTGCTTTGGAAACGGAAAAAGCGGAGAAAAACCGCCTGTTGGCCGATTGGCAAGAAGAAAAGAGCCGCAGTGAAATGGCTATTACGCAATTGAAAAGCGGTTATGAAGAAAAAGCCCGCTTTATTTCCAGCTTGCATCAGAAAGCTTCCCAATTAAAAGCGGTAAACGTTGCCCTGGAACGTGAAATCAAACGCGTACAGGAAGAGAGAATAGAAGCCTTGCGCAAATCTGCCGAACAGGCCAAAGAAATCCTTTCCTTGCGCGATGCGTTGACTGCCGCTGAAGAAAGATTTAAATCTTTTGACTTTGAAGGCCGCATTATTTCCATCAAACGCCAATATGAGCAGAAGGTGACCAAGTTGGAAAACCAACTGCATGAAATTTCTAATACCTGTATGAAACAAGTGGAAGAAATTGAAGCGTTAAAGGCCGAAAATTTGAAATTACACCGAATCGCGGAAGAAAGAGAACAATTGGCCGCTTTGTACGAAGCCAAAACACGCGAATTGGAAAGCTTGCAAGCGTCGGTGGCGCAATTGCGCAGCCATTCTAGTGACACCAAGACGCAAGCCCGTTTGGCGGCGTTCACGCACAGAATGCAACGCTTGCAAAAAGAGCATGAAGTGTTGGCTGAGCGCCTGACCCAAGCGCAAGAAGCGTTAAAAGCCGTTACGGCAGAAAAACAAACCTTGCAAGAGAACTTTAAAGTGCTTTTGGCTAAGATTGAAAAGAACGATGCCGTTATTGAGAATTTGAAAAAGAAAATTGCGGTTTTAACGGAAGAAAACCGCGAGTTAAAGAGCCGTTCCGCTTCCAAAACCATTCGTGAGCCGTTGCCTACTAAAGAGCCGGCCACTATCCGCCAACCGGTAACTGCGGCCAAAACGGCCCCGGTGGTGCGTGCGGCTACCAAAACGTCGCGCGAATTGCCCCAACCCGAAACGGCCCCGGTGGGTATGCAAAATACCATGCGTTCTAAAGTGCAGACAGAGGCTGATTTACCGGAGATCCGCGTAGCAGACCCGATACCCCAGCCGGAACAATCGTTTGACGGAGATGACTTTTTAACAAAAACGGACAGCTTTATCGGGCGTATGAAATGGTCCATCTTCCGGGAAGATAAATAAATTTAACTCCCTTTCAAAAGCCTGAGTAACATCAGGCTTTTTACATAGAGCAATATATGACGAAAAAAATACAAGTGGCCGTATTATACGGCGGAAAATCCACCGAGCATGAAGTATCTGTGCATAGCGCACAAAGCGTGTGTCAGGCTTTAGTTGCTTGTGGAAAATATGACGTAAAACATATTTTTATTGATAAACAAGGATTTTGGTTTTTACAACAGACTTGCAGTGAAGCTACTGCCGAAGATGTGGCTGTTACCCCTGTATTGGATAAACAAGGCACTCTTTGGGTGGCTTCTACCGGTGAATTTATGCGCCCGGACGTTTTCTTTCCGGTATTGCATGGCTTGAATGGGGAAGACGGCACCTTGCAAGGCTTGCTGGAGTGTTTGGACGTACCTTATGTGGGGTGTGGGGTGTTAGCTTCTGCTATGGGTATGGATAAAGAAGTCTCTAAAATAGCCGCCTTGCAGAAGGGAGTGGATACTTTGCCTTATTACAAACTTTCCCGCACGCAAGCCTATGACAAACAGGCCTTGCAGGATTGGGCCGCCGAAACCGGGTATCCTGTTTTTGTAAAACCGGTCCGTTTAGGCTCGTCGGTAGGGGTAAGTAAAGTAAAATCCGTACATCAATTGCACGAAGCGGTTGATTTTGCCTTTCGCTTTGATAGTGATGTTTTGGTAGAAAAAGGGTTGGAAAGCCCGCGGGAAATTTTTTGTGCTTTGTTAGGAAATACTGAAAATTTACAGGTATCGGAATGCGGGGAATTAAAATCCCTGCAGAGTGAGTTTTTTGATTATCAGGCTAAATACATCACCGCCGGCGGTTGCGAAACGCGGGTGCCGGCTGACATCGCTTTGCCGGTGCGTGAGCAAATTCGCCAAGCCAGCGCCCAAGTGTTTAAGGCTTTGCGTTGTAGCGGGTTGGCCAGAGCGGACTTTTTGGTGGATAAAAATGGCAAAGCGTGGTTCTCTGAAATAAATACGTTGCCCGGTATGTCCGATACAAGCCTTTTCCCGCAATTATTTGCCGCGGCGGGAGTGGCGTATGCCGATATTTTAGACCGCCTGATTGCGCTGGCCGTGCAAACCTGGCAAGAAAAACAAACCTTGCGTTTGGAGAAAGACCATGATTAAAAAGTGGTGCCGTGCTTTTGCTGAGTTAAATTATTGGCTGAAAATCATCTGGATTTTCTGTTGTGCGGGTGCTTTTATTAATCTATTGCTCATCTGCCGGGACTTGGCCAATGGCGGCATTTTGTTACGTTTGCATATCGGGTTTTTCATTTTATACATAGGGCAAGTTGTTTTTATTCTGCTGAAAGAAAGAATGGTTTTTGTGCTTTCTTTACTGCAAGCCCTTTTGGCTTTTGTCAGTAATTTGGATTTTACTTTTGTACCGGTGGTGCGTGTGGCGGGGCATTTAATTTATAGTGTGTCCGGCGGCCTTTCCTTGGAAGCACTGGACGTATATAAATATGTGTTGGTTTCCTTTTGTTTGACGGCTGAGCTTTTAAAAACGTGGCTTTTGTATGATTTAATTCCTTCAGCCAAAAAGCAAACAGATGAAGAAAATTCATCGGAAATCCCGGCAGAAAGCACACAAATTTAGTAAACGGCTTATCTAAAAACCCCGCTCAAAAGAGCGGGATTTTTTTACTCATATTTCTTGATAAACTCTTCTTTAAACTGCAAGAAAGTGCCGTTTTCTATGGCTTCTCTTACGCGCTCCATGGTGCGGGTTAAGAAGCGGATATTGTGCATAGAAAGCAGGCGGTGGCTGGTTAATTCTCCGCTTCTGAATAAGTGGCTCAAATAAGCGCGGGAATAATTGCGGCAGGCAAAACAATCGCAATTTTCATCTAAAGGCCGTTCATCTAAGCGGTAACAGGTGTTTTTAATGTTCATGCGGCCTTCGTCGGTCATTACCAAGCCGTTGCGCGCTACACGGGTGGGCCATACGCAGTCAAACATATCCACCCCGCGTTCTACGGAGTTTAAAATTTCCACCGGAGTACCCAATCCCATAAAATAGCGGGGTTTGTTTTCGGGCAGATTTTCCGTTACGGCTAACACAGCATCGTTCATTTGTTGTTGGGTTTCCCCTAAAGACAACCCGCCCAAGCAATATCCGTGCGTAGGCAAAGCGGCCATGTGCCGGGCAGCTTCTTTGCGCAAATCCGTAAAAATGGAGCCTTGGATAATGCCAAAAAGCAGTGAATTTTGTACGCTGAAAGAGCCGTCTGTATTTTGGGTAATATTTTGCTGCGGTACTACTTCTTGATAGTGTTTTGCCGCGCGCACAGCCCAACGTTTGGTCTGCTCCAGAGCTTGGCGGGCATCGTGCTTAGAAGGGTCTTTGGCGTGGATACAGACGTCTAACATCGTCCAAATATCAGAGCCTATTTCATTTTCAAAATCAATGACATTTTCCGGGGTGAAAAGATGTTTGCTTCCGTCGTGGTGGGAGCGGAAGAGAACGCCTTCTTCGCTGATTTTGCGAAATTGGGACAAGCTATATACTTGAAACCCGCCTGAATCGGTTAAAATACTGCCGTCCCATTTCATAAATTTGTGCAGTCCGCCCAATTGTTGTAAGGTTTTGGTTCCGGGGCGCAAATACAGATGGTAGGTATTGGAAAGCAGACATTCGGCATGAACGTCTTTTAAGTCGGCCGAAGTGAGTGCTTTTACGCTGGCTTGGGTAGCCACCGGCATAAACACGGGGGTTTTTACCGGGCCGTGTTTGGTGTATAAAATACCCGTTCTGGCTTTGCTTTGCGGGTCTTTGGTCAGTATTTTAAAAGGGGAAATCATATATATATTTTATCAAATTGGCAAACAAGGGGGAAACCGGCGTCAAAGAAGAATTTGATATAATAAGCGTAGCGGTGAATGAAATGAAAAAATATACATTACAAGAACTAAAACCTTTTCTAATCGGGCACGGCACGGAAAGAGCCTGTTATCATTCGCCTGAAAATCCCGCTTTTGTCATTAAATTAAGTCCTAAAAACTTTTCCAAACAAACCCGCCGCGAGCTGAAATATTTTAAATTTTTGCAGAAAAAAGGCGTTCCTTTTACTCATTTGCCGCAATATAAGGGGCAAGTGCAGGTGGAAGGATATATCGGCTTTGAACAAGGGGCAATTGTAAATACGGACGGAAGTTTGTCTCAAACGTTGGAGCAATATTTTCAAACGCATGCCAAGGATAGTGTGGATTTGGATAAATTGTTGGAAGAGTTATATCAATACATGTACCGCTATAATATCGTGCCTTGCGATTTAAATAAAACAAATGTATTGATCCAATTTACGCCAAACGGCCCTAAGCTGGTGTTGGTGGACGGCATAGGCAATACGGATTTTATTGCTTTGGCCCAATATTGGAAATATTGGGGCCGCAAGAAAATTGAGCGCAAGTGGCCGCGCTTTTTGAAGAAAGAAGTTTATCCGCTCTTAAAATAAAAAAACCCCGCCGAAGCGGGGTTTTTCTACAAAATCATCATGCTGTCGCCAAACGAGTAAAAGCGGTATTTATTTTCTACGGCCTGGCTGTATGCCCAGTAGATGAAATCTTCCGATGCAAAAGCCGTAACCATGCACAGGGGGGTAGAATCGGGAAAGTGAAAATTGGTAATCAGGCAATCAATCGCCTTAAATTTATATCCGGGATAAATAAACAAATCCGTCCATTTTTTCCCGGAAGAAGTGATGCCGTTTTCAGTGAAACTTTCCAGGGTGCGTGTGCTGGTGGTGCCGACAGAGAAAATGCGTTTACCTTTTTGGCGTGCGGCATTAACGGCTGCCGCCGTTTCGGGGGATATTTCGCCCAATTCTGCCAACATGGTATGCTCTTGCGGTTCGGTACGCAAAGGCTTAAAGGTGCCCCAACCTACATGCAACGTAATATAAACGATATTTACGCCTTTAGCTTGTAATTTTTCTAAAAGTTCTTGCGTAAAGTGAAATCCGGCCGTCGGTGCCGCGATAGACCCTTCATGCTTGGCATAAATGGTTTGGTAGCGTTCTTTATCAGTGGATAAGCTGGGGGTTAAGCCTTCGTGCTTGCGGGCTTTTTCAATATAAATCGGCAAAGGCATCAGCCCATGGCCGTGGCAAAAGGGCAAAATATCGTCTTGGTTGAACTCAATTAATACTTCATTGTTGGGGGTTTTGCCCAGCATTTTGCCGGTGAGCCCGTCGCCAAAGTCCAACTCGGCATTTTCTTTATAGTCGCGCGTAAGGACGGACCAGACCCGCGGGTTTTGTTGCGGGCGGACCAACAAGACTTCCACTTTTCCGCCGGTGGCTTTATGGGCAAAAAGTTTAGCCGGGAACACTTTTGTATTGTTTAACACCAAAACGTCCCCTTCGTTAAAATATTCGGCAATATCGCGGAAGATGCGGTGTTCTACTTTTTCTGTACTGCGGTGAAGCACCATCAGGCGGGAGCTGTCGCGCGGGTCGGCGGGTTGCTTGGCAATCAAAGGGTCTATATTAAATTTTTTAAAACGTTCAAAGGCCATATAATCCTCACAGCTCCGTCAGTTTTGCCGACGGAAAGTAATTAGATAAAATTTGTTTGTAATTTTTGCCGGCTAATGCCATGGCTTTGGCGCCGTCTTGACACATACCGATTCCGTGCCCGTATCCGTGCCCGGTGAAAGAAAATCCGCTAGCCGTTTTTTGAATATCGGTCAATTTACAGCTTTTCAAGCGGGAAGCCCCTACCGCCAAGCGGAATTTGGCGCAAGACAGGGTTTTCTTCCCTTTGGAAGTGGTAAACTCTAAATTAATAGCGCGGTGGCTTTTGGTTTTGCTGGCTACCTTAATTTTTTTCACGGACCCTTGCAGGCCGTTTTTATTGGCAAATTGGTTAATGGACTTGTGCGAGATGGTGTTTTTCCAAGAATAGCTTTTGCTCTTTTTGTCATAAGCACAAGATGCCCCTTGCAAAGGTTTAATAGTGGGGCCTTTGGCCCCGGTCCAAATTTTGGCATCGTCGGTCCCGCCGCCGCAATTGGCGTGGTAATAGGTGTGGAAAGGCTCTTTGTCATAGGTTAGCACCAGGCGGTGGGTGCCATCTACGGCTTTGCGTACGCTGTCGTACACTTTACCGGAGCCTTTATACATTTGGTCGCGGGTGTCATTGTAAAGGTCAAAATCAGTACGTTTATTGTTTTTTAATTGCATAAACGTATAAGTGCGCGCCGCTACTGCCTGGGCTTTGAGCGATTCTACGGGCCAAGAGTAACTCATTTCGTAGGGCAACACGCCCAAAAGGTAGTTTTCCATATCCGTATGCTCTACGATGCGGAAAGTCTTTCCTTTCGGTATGGCATAAAGTTTGCCGGTATAGGTGTTTTTTTGAAAGGTTAAAAGCACTCCTTTGGCAGGCTCTATAATAATGGTTTTTTTGGATTTTAATTCGCCCAAGGTAAGTGTTTTTCCGTTATAGGAAATGGATAAAGTTTCGGGTTTGCTTACTTTAAATTTCTTGCCGTCTTGCTCATAGATATACACCAAGCCGGACGTTTGCACCTGTGCCTTTTTTTGTCCGTCTGCCAACAGCACACGTATAGCTTGGGCTTGCAAAGGCACGCAGAGCAATGCTGTCAAAAAAGTGAGCAATATTTTTTTCATCAGAAGAGTAATCCTTCGTGTTGTTTTTTGCCCAAATGTTCGTAGGCTTTTTTGGTGGCTACGCGTCCGCGCGGGGTGCGTGCGATAAAGCCCGCTTTAATAAGAAAAGGCTCTATGGCATCGGTTAAGGTGTCCACCGCTTCAGAAACGGCAATTGCCAAATTATCCACACCCACAGGCCCGCCGCCAAAGCGGTCAATCAACGCTTCTAAAATGCGCTTATCCACGCTGTCTAGGCCTTCGCTGTCAATGTCTAAAGCGGTCATGGCGGTAATGGCGATTTCTTCGGTAATGATGCCCTGGCCTTTCACTTGGGCAAAATCTCTGGCGCGGCGCAACAGGCGGTTGGCAATGCGCGGGGTGCCGCGGGAACGTTTGGCAAGCTCGGTTAAGCCGGCTCTGTCGGCGGCGATGTTTAATAAGCGGGCCGAGCGGGCTAAAATGTCGGTAATTTCTTTTACTTCGTAAAAACCCAAATTAAATACAATGCCAAAGCGGTCCCGCAAAGGCCCTGTCAAAAGGCCCGAACGCGTGGTGGCTCCGACCAAGGTAAACTTGGGAACGGCTAATTTTAAGGTAGTAGAGCCGGCGCCTTTGCCGGTATTGATAAAGAAAGTAAAATCTTCCATCGCGGGGTAAAGTGCTTCTTCCACGGCGGGATTAAGGCGGTGAATTTCGTCCACAAACAAAATATCGCCATCGTTTAATTCAGTGGTAAGCATGGCGGCCAAATCCCCGGGGCGCGCTAATACCGGGCCGGACGTTACTTTGATGTTTACGCCCATTTCGCGCGATAAAATATTGGCCAGCGTGGTTTTGCCCAAGCCCGGGGGGGAATAAAATAAACAATGGTCCAAAGATTCCCCGCGGGATTTGGCCGCTTCAATAAAAATGCGTAAATTGTCTTTGAGTTTGTCTTGACCGACAAACTCGTCTAAGCTGCCCGGGCGCAATGCGGCCTCAAGTCCGTTGGACTCGTCGGCTAATTGGTTTACGTTTAACACTTCGTTATGGTTCATTTTTTCAGTACCCGCAAGGCTTCTTTAATAATGTGTTCAATTTTATCGTTGGGGTTGATGCCTTCTTGATAAAGCTGTTCTATGGCGCGGCGGCTTTCGGGCGCGCTGTAACCTAGGGCGATTAACGCTTCCAATACACCGCTCATATAGGGCGCATCGTCTAATACCTTGATTTTGCTGGAGCCTTGCACGCTGACGGCATCCATTTTGTCTTTTAAGGAGTTAATTAATTTTTCGGCGGTTTTGGCGGTAAAGCCGAAAATGCCGGTCAAAATTTTCGGGTCGCGCTTGATGATTGCATTATGAAAGTCCGCCACGGAGCGCAAAGCCTTGTTTAGATATTCCAAAGCTTTTTTGGCGCCTGTATTGGGAATGGCGGTTTTAAATAAAGTCCAAAGCTCTTTGTCTTCTTTGGTTAAAAATCCGTACAGCATGGTGCCGTCGTAGGGAGAGATAGACTCAGCAATATACAGCGCCGCTTCTTGCCCTGCTTGCAGCTCCAGGGCGGAGCTTTTGGCCAGGGTTACTTCATAGCCTACCCCGCCGCAAACGAGAATGACACTTTCTTCGTTGAGTTCTAAAATTTGTCCTTTTAAGTATGCAATCATAGGGTTATTTTAGCATATTTATAAAGGGGAAAAGGGTCGTTTATTCCTTGTGTTGTTTGGCTGGTAGTAAAGAATTTAGATGATTGACAATCGTTTTTTTTTTTTGTTACAATTTTGGGGTCCTTATACTATAAGGGATAATAAAGAATTTTGTAAAAATTTCAAAGGAGTAAAAAGTATGAAAAAGGGTTTTACATTGATAGAATTATTGGTAGTGGTGCTGATTATCGGCATTTTATCTTCGGTAGCTGTCCCCAAATACACACGCTCTGTGCGACGGGCAGAGTTGATTGAAGGCCTGACCAACGGAAAAACGATTTATGATGCTGCTATTCGCCATAAATCTGTCAACAGCGAATACCCTACCTTTGACCAAATAGATGTAGGTTTTATCGGTGCGGAAAACATTGACGGATATGTTTTTGACGACGTAAAATTTACCTATGTTATAGAACCTTCCGATCCGGCCCACTTAGCGGTCATCAATAAAGACCAAGGAAAAGACGGATACTTTTTGAAAATGTTGTTCCCTGTGGTCAGTGCTACCGGAGTTTCGGCGCCGATTTATTGTTGTCCGTCAACCAGTTGGGTATGCAATAATGCCTCCAAGGTGCTAAGTCC
>JAFVWP010000040.1 GCA_017501565.1 Elusimicrobiaceae bacterium
ATGGCGATGAAAATCTGACGCTGGCGAACTTTGACGATTACACTGAGGAAACTGTCTTTCTTGAAGTGACAGGCATCACACAAGACGAATTTCGCTTTCTGCGCGACGGCGGCGACAAACTGAATCCCGCGACAGGTAATGTGGAGCATTTCAACGGGCATCTCTTCGACGAGGTCGTCTTCAACGATTCTATTCAGGAGTTTTTGCGCAAGCGCACGGCGTTGGCCAACTATTTTGACGAAAATAATCAGGAGGACATTTTTGATTATATTCCTCCTCAAAAGAACAACCAGATTTTCACGCCGAAACATGTCGTGAAATTGATGGTCGACAAACTGGAAGAGGAAAATCCCGGCTGCTTTGACGACCCAACTAAGACTTTCGCCGATCTGTATATGAAATCCGGCCTGTTCATTACAGAAATCGTCCGGCGGCTCTATCGCAGCCAGGGCCTGAAGTCGGCGTTCCCCAATGAAAAAGACCGCATCCGCCATATCTTGCAAAATCAGGTTTACGGCATGGCGCCCACGCGGATTATTTATCTCATCGCGACCAATTATATTCTTGGATTTGACGAGACATTGAAGAGCGAACAGCACCATTTTGTGGAAGCCGACGCCGCGGAGGCTGCCAAGACAGGAAGGCTGACAAAATTAGTGGAAGAAAATTTTGGATAAAAAAGACGCGTTTCCACGTTATTTTTCGCGTGCTTCAGCGCACGGCAGTTTGTTTCCTGCTGTGCGCTTTTTTTATTCTTTTCGCGCAGCGCCACCTTATTTCTTTTGTGCTTCAGCGCACGGCATCTAAAAAGCCGCTTCAGCGCGGGGCATTTCTTTTGATTTTGTTCCTTGTTGTTTTTATCGTTTTGTGGACGTTCATAAGCTCGATTTTATTTTTAAGAATGGTTAAATGCACTTTTTGCGTGTGTTGTTCTTTCGCTGCGTGCGTTTTTTGCGTCCTGCGGTGATTGCGTGCGCTGCGTTTTGCGTTGCGTTTTTTTTTTGCAGGTTTTGAAGGAAAAAGGGGAGCGCCAAGTCAGAAAGATAATGCCGGGAAAACGACCATGGGTCTTTTCCTCTCGTGTCATTAGGGCAGATGAGTGCGGTCGGAGCACTCGCGATCCGCGCTTCCCGAGCGGTTGATCGTGTTTTTAATAAAATTATTGAAATAATTCAGGAGGGCGCTTCCCGAGAAGTGTCTTGAATTAAATTGTTTTTAAAACTTATTCCAATATACCGCTCAGAAAGCGCGGACCGTCTGCGCGTCCGAGACCATGCCTCTGCCATAAAATGTGCGAGGGTGAAAAACCCATGTTTTTTCCCCCTCGCGCTCCCCTTTTTCCTTTCGCAAGCCCGCCCCCTAGATGACCGGTATTTGCTCAGGTTTATTTTGTCGACTTTGCGTTAGGTCAGATTCGGGGCGGGACAAAAGGCTGCCGCCGCCCTAAGCACCTTGCGATGACCGGTATTTTCTCAGGTTTATTTTAATCGACTTTACGTCAGGTCAAATTCGGTGCATGG
Source organism: Elusimicrobiaceae bacterium (assembly GCA_017501565.1). Lineage (GTDB taxonomy): Bacteria > Elusimicrobiota > Elusimicrobia > Elusimicrobiales > Elusimicrobiaceae > Avelusimicrobium. The sequence continues at coordinate 1,521 of JAFVWP010000040.1, forward strand.
GCGACGGAACGACAATCAATAAAACCACCGTATTGAATAGGTTTGGCGTTTTTGTCGTGTCTTTCTGCCGCCCAAGCGCCGAATCTGGCCCATCGATCGGCCCAAAATAAACCCGGGCAAATAAAACAGGCCATTGAGGCGCTTAGGGCGGGTATTTGTCCGGCGGCCCGCAGCCGGCCC
>JAFVWP010000041.1 GCA_017501565.1 Elusimicrobiaceae bacterium
AAAGGAAAGGGAAATAGGGATTTTTTTATTCATGGTCGTTTGATGTGGCAAAACCTCTAGGTATCCGACAGTGCCTATCAGCTCTTTTATTTTTTTCCAAGAAGTTATTTCTCCGGCTTGCTCTTCAATAAAACCCAAAACGGTATTTCCTTCTTTTTTCATTATTTTCCAATCGGCAAGCGTTCGAATTCTGCCTTGAGGTCGCAAACTGATAAATGCCGTTACGGGTTTAGAGAATTTGGGGAGAGGGGCATCTTCCTCTTTCCAAAAAACAGGATATTTTTCTAAGGAACAGATAAAATGGGGCAGATTCTCTTTTTCTGTTTTTTTCAAAAGAAATTCCCTTAATCTGTACTTTGGAATTTTACTTTCTAAAGAAAGTAAACTCAAAAAGTCTTTTTCCGCTTGTTTTTCTCCACCCGACACAAGCACAGTTTTTCCTTGTTTGCATGCTTGCCATAATGCGTAACTGCGCCAAGCCTGCAAGATCCCCGCTTTGGAGGAGAGAAAGCAGCAACTCTCCTCCAACCGCAAATCAAAAAGTGCCTCCTTGCCCGTTTGGCAAAATTCCTCTCGCCCGTTTTTTATAAATTCGGGAAATTGGTGTTTTGCTCTAAACAAGGCTGCTTGTTCTTTTATACTTATCACGCCTCTGCTCCTATCTTTTTATCTGGGGCAAAAGCCGATTTGTCCGGTGGTATTTTGCGTTTTTACCTTTTGCTCTACCTGCAATAGTTCCTTTAGTTTTTCGGGTTGTTTGAGTACCCCCAAAATTTCGGCTTTGTTTTTAACCAAAGCAAAATCTCCGGGGGTCAGCGTGGCTAAAGATGCCACATCTTGCACAGATACTTTCACTCCGAAAAAATGCTCAAAAGCCGTTTGTACCTGAGCCGTATTTAAAAACTCATACTTCACCTTAAAACTAAAACGGCGCAAACTGGCCGGGTCCAACGTGTCCATGAGGTTGGTGGTGCAAATAAACGGATACGGGTGCGATTCCATCCAGGTCAACATTTCGTTTACACCGGATATTTCCCACGAGTGAGAAGCCGTGGCACGGTCCCGCAAGAAACTATCGGCCTCATCAAAAATTAAGAGTGATTTATTCTCTTTGGCCTGCGCAAAGGCCTCGGCGATATTTTGTTCTGTTCCTCCAACCCATTTGGACAGCAAATCTGATGCCCTACGGTGTAGCACATCTAAGCCCAATTCTTGCGCTAAATACCGTGCATAGGCCGATTTGCCCGTACCGCTGGCCCCGTATAAGCAAAGTGAAAAATTCAGCCGCCCTAAACGTTTAATCTGCTGAGTAAGCAGGTCTAAATTCATATCCGCATTAATAAGGGCAGTTTCAAATTCGGCATTCTCCGTATTTTCCTCCGGCTTTTTGTAGCCACCGTTAAGGGCTTGCGTCATAAAAGACAGGTGCTCTTTAACGGTATTTAAATCTCCTTTAGCCATATGGGCCGCCTGCGCCGCACCTGCAATCATAGATGGCGGCACTTCGTACTTTTTGGCAAGTTTTAATGTATCTTCCTTGCCACACGTAATTTTGTTCTCTGTTAGATATTTATTCCAAATTTCTTGGCGCACCTCCACGGGCGGCTTATTAA
>JAFVWP010000042.1 GCA_017501565.1 Elusimicrobiaceae bacterium
GTGCAGGAGGCATTGGATACAAATTGGGTTCCCGGGACGTAGGTTTTTTCGTTTACGCCGCAGACGAACATCGGGGTATCGTCTTTGGAAGGAGCAGACATTACCACATATTTAGCACCGGCGGTGATGTGGGCTTGCGCTTTTTCTTTGGTCAAGAACAAACCGGTAGATTCTACGATATATTCAGCGCCTACTTCGTTCCAAGCAAGTTCAGCCGGATCTTTTTTGGCGGTTACGCGAATGGCTTTGCCATTGACGATAAGTTTGCTGTTTTCTACATCAGCTTCTACGGTGCCGTTGAAGCGGCCGTGCATGGTGTCATATTTGAGCATGTAAGCCAAATAGTCAACCGGGGTTAAGTCATTGATACCGACGATTTCAATTTCAGGATTGTTCATCGCCGCGCGGAATACGAAGCGGCCGATACGACCGAAGCCGTTAATACCTACTTTTATGGTCATACTTTGTACGTCCTCCATATAATATTAAAACTACTTGTCTAAAATATTCTACAAAATTTTTACATCATTATCTATTTGCGGCTGCGAGATAATAAACGCAAAATTTCCATATAAAGCCAAACCAAGGTAACCATCAGCGAAAAAGCTGAGTACCATTCCATGTATTTCGGTGCGGATACTTGGCTGGTTAAGGTGTCAATGAAGTGAAAGTCAATGGCAAAATTGAGTGCAGCTACAATGCATATTCCAACATTTATACCAATGGATAAACCGCTGGTGCTGGTGAAATACGGCACCTGCACGCCAAAAAGCCCTACCACCAAAGAGCCCAGATAAAACAGGGCAATTGCGCCCGTGGCGGCCGTAACTCCAATTATAAAGGTGCGGGTTACTTTAATGATGCCCGTTTTGTATAAAAAGAGCATCAAGCCAAAGACCAGCAGGGTAATGACGATAGCTTGCCCCACAATGCCTTGATATTGGGCCTGATAAGCGGCCGAGATGGTGCCAAGCACTATCCCTTCTCCGATAGCATAAACAGGTGCTAAAATCGGTGCGGCGGATTTGCAGAAAATAGTGATCATCGCTACGATAAATGTGCCGATAACAATTGGCACGAGAAACGGAGCCACGAGCTGGTAATTGTTCCATACAAACATACCGCTAATTACACATAGGAACAATAAAAAGAAGGTTTTATTGATTGTTCCTTGCAAGGTCATGACCTTATCCGGCCGGACCTGGGTTAACGTCTGTTGAAAGGCTTTTTCATTGAAAAGCGGATTTCCGTGAGCCATATTTTCCCCCTTTAATTGAGATGATTATATTTTATAACATTTGCAAGTAAAAAAAGAGACTTTTTTTTATTAGTAAAGCGCTAGATTGGTTTTTCATAAAAAACGCCCTAACGTTGTGTTAGGGCGTTTTGAATCTTTTTGAACAGGCTGATTAGATTAAAAACATGTGTTCTTTAACACGTTCCCAATCTCCTGTTTTGGAAAGGGTTTCTTTTACAAATTTATAGTCATTTTCGTGGAAATCACGGAAGCGGTTGACTACTTCCCCGGAGTAAATCGCCAAGGACGCATCGGATAGTTCGGGGTCGTTATTTACAATTCTTCCGGCATTGAAACCAACCAAAAATTCTTGACCGGCTCCGGCTTTGTAGAATAACGGATCTCCACCGGTAGTGGTCAAATCAGTTGCGCCTTCTTGCAAGCTGAAGGTTCCGTTTTTGTAAGAGCCGATTTGCAAAGCGCGGGTTCTGGTTGTGTTCATATTAAAGCGGTGCGTGCGAACTTTAAAGCTTCCGGACAATCTGCCATTAGCCAACAAATTAAAAAGGTTGTTTCTGAAGAACATTACATTGGCTTTGGGTTTGCCGGCCATCATCGCTTGGGCCGGGGTATCGGCAATGTTTACCAATACAAAGTTCGGTCCTTGGAAAATGCGGCCTTTTGCCGGCGCTTTTTTGTCTTTTTTATGATTGAAGAACATATCTCCGGTCACCTGTCTTTTGGAAATTTGATAGGGTGTATTGGCCAAGATGTAGTTGGGGTAACCTACGGCGCCGGTTTTTTCCGTTCCGATGCATTCCACCGAGCCCATCAACCAATTATCATCAATCAAGTACATGGTACAACCTTTCACGCGGAAATTATAGTTTCTAAGCACGTCGCGGCGGTTGCCGTATTTATCCAAGTGGTTTTCATTGACGATATTTTGAGTGTAATTGTCACATTCTTGCAAAATGACGTTATCAACAATTGTGGCAGTATCCAAATCCCAATTTGTATCGTCCACTTCTTTACCTTGTACCATATAGGCAAGGCAAAGATGATTTCCATTTTTGTCTAAAATATCATAAACGTCAAAGTCAGTTTCCACTTTGTAGCTGACGTCTATATAGCTGTCAATGGCATTGGCAGAATAAGATACCTCTTTAGCTAATTCTTTAATAGCATCAAAGTCTATTATTTCCTGCTTCTGTGCAAAAGACGCGCAAGCCGCAGACAAAGCTAAGCAGATGGCGAATAATTTTTTCATAAGATTCTCCTTGGATATAAACTACCCTACATATATACTATAATAATTTAGCCAAAAATTTCTAGTGCAAAAAGACCTAATTTAAAAAAATAAAAGTCCTAATCAAAAATGGGTCTTAGGTCCCAGCTTTAAAAAAGAAAAACCCCGAAGAAAAATCTTCGGGGTTTTGGGGTAAGGCTTAAATTACATCATACCGCCCATACCGCCCATGCTGGGCATACCGGCGGGGCCGTGAGCGTGGCCTTCTTTTTCCGGAGCGTCAGCTACCAAACATTCGGTCAAAAGGACGGTAGCAGCGATGGAAGCGGCATTTTCTAAAGCGGTGCGTACCACTTTAGCCGGGTCCACAACACCGGCTTTTAACAAATCGCCATAGGTGCCGGTTTCGGCGTCAAAGCCGTCAGCATTGCCTTTCATGGCTAATACTTTGTCAACTACTACCGCGCCGTCTAACCCGGCATTGACGGCAATTTGTTTGAGCGGAGCCGTCAGGGCTTTGCGTACGATAGAGATACCGGTTTTGACATCTTCGTCATCGGTTTTCAAGTTTTCCAAAGCTTTTTGGCTGCGGGCCAAGGCTACACCGCCGCCGGGAACGAGCCCTTCTTCTACACCGGCTTTGGTAGCGTTTTTGGCATCTTCCACTTTGGCTTTTTTAGCTTTCATTTCGGTTTCGGTGGCAGCACCTACGCTGATAACGGCCACGCCGCCGGAAAGTTTAGCCAAGCGTTCTTGCAATTTTTCTTTGTCATAGTCGCTGGTGGAATTTTCAATTTGTTTGCGAATTTGTTCGGCACGTTGGGCAATGGCTTCTTTGCTGCCTTTACCGCTGACGATGGTGGCATTTTCTTTATCTACCACGATGCGTTCGGCTTGGCCCAAGAAAGCCAAATCGGCCTTGTCTAATTTCATACCGCGTTCTTCGCTGATTACTTCGCCACCGGTTAAAATAGCAATGTCTTGCAACATTTCTTTGCGTCTGTCACCAAAGCCGGGGGCTTTGACAGCACAACCTTTCAAGGTGCCGCGCAATTTGTTGACAACCAAGGTAGCCAAGGCTTCGCCGTCCACATCTTCGGCAATGATTAAGAACGGGCGGCCGCTTTGTACGATTTTTTCCAAAACGGGCAAGAGATCGTTCATGGAAGAAATTTTCTTATCGGTAATGATGATGTAGGCATTTTCCAACACACATTCCATTCTTTCGGTATCGGTTACGAAATACGGAGAAATATAACCGCGGTCAAATTGCATACCTTCTACTACTTCTAGTTTAGTTTCGGCAGTTTTGCCTTCTTCTACGGTGATGACCCCTTCGTGGCCTACTTTTTCCATCGCTTCGGCGATGAGTTCGCCAATGACGCGGTCATTGGAAGAAATGGTAGCAATTTGGGCTTTTTCTTCTTTGGTTTTTACCGGTTTTTGCATTTTGGCTAATTCTTCTTTTACGCTAGAAACAGCCATTTCAATCCCTTTTTTCACCATGGTCGGGTTGGCACCGGCGGTAATGTTTTTAATCCCTTCTTTAAGTAACGCATCGGCCAAAACCGTGGCGGTGGTGGTGCCGTCGCCGGCTACGTCGTTGGTTTTGGTGGCTACTTCTCTGATGAGCTGGGCGCCCATGTTTTCAAATTTGTCTTCCAACTCAATATCTTTAGCAATAGTTACGCCGTCATCAATGATGAGCGGAGAGCCGAATTTTTTTTCTAGCACAACGCTGCGGCCCTTGGGACCCAAGGTTACTTTTACGGCATTGGCTACTTTTTCAATACCCGCTTTCATTTTGGCGCGGGCTTCATCTGCAAAAATGACTTGTTTTGCCATATTAAATTA
>JAFVWP010000043.1 GCA_017501565.1 Elusimicrobiaceae bacterium
GAGAAGCGCAATCATCAACCGAGACTGCTGCCCTCCGGAAATATTTCCGCACAGAGTATCCGCACACGATACAATGCCATAGCGGGCAAGGTGCGCCAGAACATTTTTCCGTAAAGGCTCTTTACCAAGTTGGCGCATTCTGCGGGCAACATGGTCAAAAGGAGTTTCGGTTTTATCAATCGCATCGTCCAAAAGGTGCTGAGCAAAATAGGCTACTTCCAGTTTTGGCGAGCGATAAAAATACCCGCTCATTAAAGGAAGTTTTTCCGAAATTACTTTTGCCAAAGTTGATTTACCGTTGCCGTTTTTACCCAAGATGGCGATTTTATCCATTGGGTTCAGCATAATGTTCAGATTGCGTAAAACAACATTATCCCCGTATCCTGCGCTTGCTTTTTCAATTTTCAGCAAAGGCGGAGCAATATCGGCAGGTTCCGGAAAGTTAAACACGGTTTCCGGATCTTTGGGTAACAAAGCGACTTCTTCCAGTTTAGCAATCATTTTGATGCGGCTTTGGGCTTGCTTAGCTTTGGTAGCTTTTGCCTTAAAACGGTCAACAAAGCTTTGCAGATGCTTCCTTTTTTCTTCTATCTTAGCCGCATTTTTCGCTAATAACTCCAGTTTTAAAGCTCTGGTTTTCTGGAAGGTATCATAATTCCCTTTGTACAGTTCCAGCTTTTTCCCGCTTAAATGGATAATATGATTGCATACATGGTTTAAAAAGTTCCGGTCATGGCTGATTAAAATTATCGTGCCGGCATAGCGGATAAGATAATCTTCAAGCCACAAAGAAGCTTCCAAATCCAAATGGTTTGTCGGCTCGTCCAACATTAAAACGTCCGAAGGAACAAACAAAGCCGCCGCCAAAGCAACTCTCATCTGCCACCCGCCGGAAAGGTTGTTTAAGGGTTGGTTCTGCATCTCTGTATCAAAGCCAAGCCCTTGCAGAATGGTTGCCGCACGAGCTTCCGCACTATACGCATCAATAGCCAACAATCGGTCATAAATATCCCCCATTTCTTCCGGAGAAATATCAGGGTTTTCCAAACGTTTCAAAAGCTCGGTGCGTTCTTTGTCGCTTTCCAAAACGTGCACCAGTGGGGACTTATCAAGGTCGTTGATGTGCTGCGCAACCGAAACCAAGCGTACGTCTTTTGGCATATCAATTGCGCCGGTGAAGTCTTGTTCTCCTAAAATCGCACGGAATAAAGTGGTTTTTCCGGTTCCGTTCGGACCGATAAGTCCGGCTTTTTGCCCTTTGGCAATAAACAGCTTTGCATCTTCCAAAAGCGAAGAAGAACCAATACGAATAGAGATATTTTGAATGTTAATCATTTTTTGTACCTTTTAAAAATCTTGTCTAAATGTGTTTGCTCCGGCCAAAAACGCCGAAAGTTAAGAAAAACACCAAGATATTCAAAGGTATAAGTAGTACATTACGATGTCCCTGTTTGAAAAATGAAACGTAAGCATATCCTAAAAAACGGCTTTTTTCAAGCAAGAAAATCAAACAGCGAGGTTGCAAGGATTGTTTCTCTGGGCTATAAAGTAGGGCAACGTTATCCGGTTTCCGGATTTACGGAACAGTTTTTTTATTCATTTTTAAGAGGATAGTTATGTCAA
>JAFVWP010000044.1 GCA_017501565.1 Elusimicrobiaceae bacterium
ATCATAACAGATGCCAAATCTGCGGCCGCGCGAGAGGTTACTATCGCGATTTCGGTCTCTGCCGTATCTGCCTGAGAAAAATGGCACACCAGGGTCTTATCCCGGGTCTGAAAAAATCTAGCTGGTAATTACAGGAGGAGGTCGCGACCGCAAGTTAACTCCGCAAGGAAAGTAATTTGAGCCGCAACCTAATATACATGGATCCAATCGCAGATTTCTTGACCAGAATCAGAAACGCAAACATGAAAAAGAAAGAAAAAGTGGATATCCCTTTTTCTAAAATTAAAACGGAAATTGCGCGTGTTTTGAAAGAAGAAGGTTATATTTCTAATTTCAAAGCCGTACATAACGAAACCAAAGGTGGCGTTGTGCGTGTATTCTTGAAATATACGCCGGAAAACGAAAGCGTCATTCAAGGTTTGCGCCGCGTTTCCAAACCGGGCCAACGGGTTTATAGTGCTTACACCAATATCCCCAAAGTGCGCGGTTCCTTTGGTATCACGATTTTATCTACCTCCAAAGGTATTATGACGGACGCTCAAGCTAAAGCCGAAAAAATCGGCGGTGAGCTTTTGTGCCAAGTGTGGTAAGGGGGGAATATGAGCAGAATCGGTAAAAAAGTAATCAATATTCCCGCCGGAACCAAAGTAGAAGTAAAAGATAATGTTGTTACCGCTACCGGCAAATTGGGCACCTTGTCCTATGCCGTCCCGGCCGACATCAATATCAACATTGAAAACAACGTGATGACTTTGTCTATTGACGAAGCCAAAAAGAAACAACTCAATGCCATTCACGGCACCACTCGCGCGAATGTTTTCAACATTATTGAAGGCGTAACCAATGGTTTCAACAAAAACTTGGAAATCAACGGCTTGGGTTACCGCGCTTCCGTAGCCGGCAATAAGCTGACCTTGGAAGTAGGTTTCTCTCACCCCGTTGTGATGGACGTGCCCGCCGGCGTAAGCGTAGCGGCCGACCCCAAGAGCAACTTGATTGAAATCAAAGGTAGCGACAAGTTCGTCATTGGCGATTTTGCTGCTAGAATCCGCCGCATCAGACCTCCCGAGCCGTACAAAGGCAGCGGTATTAAATATCAGGGCGAACACATTGCCCGCAAAGCCGGTAAGACTGCGGCAGGAGGCAAATAATTATGGCTACTAAACAAGAAAGATACCAATTCAGAAAAGACAGAAGCCGCAAACACTTGTTGGCCTCCTGCGGTGCTCACCGCCCGCGCTTGTCTGTTTACAGAAGCTTGAAATACATCTACGCTCAAATTATTGATGACAACACCCACAGCACCTTGGTGTCTGCTACCACGTTGTCCAAAGAATTGGAAGGTAAGTTTGAAACCTCCGGTAAAAGCGTAGAAGCCGCCAAAGCCTTGGGCGCAGTCATCGCCAAAAAAGCTTTGGAAAAAGGCATTACCGAAGTCATGTTTGACCGCGGCGGCCGTGTTTATCACGGCAGAATCAAAGCCTTAGCGGATGCCGCGCGTGAAGCTGGCTTAAAATTCTAAGAGTATAAGGTGAATTTAATGACTAACGAAATTAGAAAAGAAGCGAAAGGCAAAAAAGCCGAGTTTCAAAAGGTCAAACCCGCCACGGAAGGCAAAACGACCGTTATCCACGTAGCCCGCACGGCTAAAGTGGTAAAAGGTGGTAAACGCTTTGGTTTCCGCGCTTTGGTCGTCATCGGTAACGGCGACGGCAAAGTGGGTGTAGCCATCGGTAAAGCCAATCAAGTACAGCTTGCCATCGGCAAAGCTGAAACCCATGCCCGTAGAAATACGGTAACGTTCCCGATTGTGGGTGGCACGATTCCGCACGAAGTGATCGGTCGCTTTGGCGCCGCTTCCGTGTGGATGAAACCCGCCGCTCCCGGTACCGGTGTAATCGCCGGTGCGGGTGTGCGCTTGGTTTTAGAAGCCGCCGGCATCAAAGACGTTTTGGCTAAGAGCTTAGGCAGCACCAATCCGTGCAACTTGGTTTACGCCACGTTGGAAGCTTTGAAACTCTTAAAGAGCAAAGAAGCCGTCAACGCTATCCGCGGTAAAGCGGAAGCCGTAAAAGCGGAAGAAAAACCCGCGGCTGAAGTAGCAGCCAACTAGTTTTGTGGAGAGAATAATATGGTAACTTTGAATACACTTTTCCCTAAACACGGGTCCAGAAAACCCAGAAAAAGATTGGGTCTCGGCGCCGCTTCCGGCCTGGGTAACTACTGCGGTAAAGGCATGAAAGGTCAAACCTCTCGTTCCGGTAACAGCCGCAAAGAAAGCAAAGCCGGTGGTCAAATGCCTTTAGTGCGTCAAACCCCGAAGAGCGGTTTTTCTAACAAAGATTTCGCTCGTCGCTTTGACTACGTAAACGTGGGCACCTTGGAAAAACTCTTCAAAGCCGGTGATGAAGTAACCCCGGAATTGTTGAAAAAAGCCGGTGCTATCCACGATGTAAACAGCGTAAAAATCCTTGCCATGGGCGAGTTGACCAAAGCGCTGAAAGTTTCTGCTCATGGTTTTTCCAAAACGGCCAAAGCCGCTATTGAAAAAGCCGGTGGCAGCGTAACTGTTATTGAAAAGAAGACCAAATAATGGAAAACAATACAGTCGCGAATATTTTTAACGCTCCCGAGCTCAAGAAGAGACTTCTCTTCTTGCTCGGGGCGTTGGCCGTTTTCCGCATTGCGGCCGCCATTCCCATACCGGGAATCAATACCGATGTCTTGCGCCAGATGTTTGCCGCGCATGAGAATGGTATTTTGGGCTTTATGAATATTTTCTCCGGCGGTGCGCTGGGTAAATTTTCCATTTTAGCCCTCGGCATCATGCCTTACATTAACGCGTCCATTATCATCAGTTTGGTGCGCGGTGCTCATATTTTCCCGGCGCTTGACCGCATGCACAAAGAAGGCGAAGCCGGCCGGCGGAAAGAAAACCAAATCACCAGAATATTCACGCTGTTTTTGGCAGCCTTACAGGGCTCCATGATGACCTTTGCCATTACCAAAGTGGAAGGAGCCGGTGGCGTAGCTGCTGTGGTGGATCCTTCTTTCTTTTTCTTTGTAACCACGGTGCTTACTTTGTGCGCAGGCACGATGTTTGTCATGTGGTTGGGTGAACAAATCACGGAAAAAGGGGTAGGTAATGGTATTTCCCTGATCATTTTTGCAGGGATTGTGGACCGCTTGCCCAGCGCCATTATGGAAGTTATCAGCCGTGTAAAAGCCGGGGAAATGGACTTTTTCATGGCTTTGGTGATTTTTGCCGCTGCCGCTATTATTACCGGCTTGGTGGTGTGGTTGGAAACGGCCCAACGCCAAATTCCGGTACACTATGCCAAACGCCAAATCGGCAATAAAATGTATGGCGGGCAAACCAGCTATTTGCCGCTGAAGATTGACCAAAGCGGTGTAATTGCTGTTATCTTTGCTTCTTCCGTTATTTCTTTGCCGTTGACCATTGCCAGCTTTAATCGTGAAGCGGCCTGGGCACAGCGTTTGATGGAATTTATGAATCATAACAGCGTATGGTATATGGGGTTGTTCTCGGCGTTGATTATTTTCTTCTGCTATTTCTATAACTCCATGACCTTTAACCCTTCCGATTTAGCCGACAATATGAAAAAATCGGGTGGTTTTATTCCGGGTGTTCGTCCGGGAGAACCCACCAAAAATCATATTGAATGGGTCATGAACCGCTTGACGTTCTGCGGTGCCATTGCGGTCTGCTTGATTTCCATTTTGCCGGATTTCTTCCGCGCGGAATTTAATGTAGATTTCTATTTCGGTGGTACGGCCTTGTTGATTGTGGTCGGTGTGGCTTTGGATACGGTCAGCCAAATCCAGGCGCATTTACTTGCCCGCAATTACGAACCTTTGCTCAAAGGTAGCAAAAAAATTAAAGGCCGCTGGTTTAATGTCGGTCAATAGATCTCTCTGAAAAGAGCACCGACTTTAAACGTCAAATAAAAAAGCTATTGTTTGTTTATTTTGCGTTTAGGCCCCAAAAGGCCTAAACGCGAATATGTCTTAGAGGAAAGAAATGGACATTGTACTAATGGGCGTCCCCGGAGCCGGAAAAGGGACCCAGGCTTTGAAACTAGAAAAAGCCTTAGATTTCAAACATATTTCAACCGGTGATGTATTGCGTAAAGAAATTGCTTCCGGCAGCGAATTGGGAGAAGAAATTGCCGCTATTATTGATAACGGAGATTTAATTCCCGATGAAATGATGTTAGCCATTTTGAAAAAAGAAGTAGCGCAAATCAAGCAAAGTATTATTTTTGACGGATTTCCGCGCACCACTGCCCAGGCCCAAATGTTGAAAGAAATGTTGGGCAGCTTGGGTAGAAAATTGGGAAAAGCTATTGCTATTTCCTTGCCCGAAGATGTAGTAGTAGAGCGTCTTTCTTCGCGCAAACAATGCCGTTTGCCGGATGGAAGCGTTAAGCAAATCGGACCGGATTTTTCCTTGCAGGATTGCCAAGCGCTAGAAGGGGAAATTTTTACCCGTCCCGATGACACTCCGGAGCATGTACTGCACCGCTTAGCGGTATATCATGAACAAACCGAACCGATTATCAATTTTTACCAACGGGAAGGTTTGTACGCGGAAGTAAACGGCGAGCAATCAGCCGACCAGGTATTTGAAGAATTATTGGCGGTTTTGAAAGCATAAGAAGGATTTATGATAGAAGTAAAAAACGAGCACGAAATTCAACTCATGAGAAACGCGGGCAAAGTAACCGCGGCCGTGCTTGCTAAAATGAAAGAAGCGGCCCAACCGGGCGTTTCTACTTTGGATTTGGACGCAATAGCCGAAAAAACGATTCGTTCCTTCGGGGCGATACCGCTTTTTTTGGGTTATGGCGGTTTTCCGGGCTCTATTTGTGCGTCGGTAAACGAAGAAATCGTGCACGGAATCCCCAAAAAAGATAAAATATTAAAGAGTGGTGATATTATCAGTATCGATACAGGGGCCAAGCTTGACGGCTTTTGTTCGGACGCCGCGATCACCCTCGGCATCGGGAAAGTTTCCGATGAAGCCCAGAGATTAATGGATATTACCAAGAAATCTCTTTACAAAGCGATCGGGCAAGTCAAACCGGGCAACCGCTTAGGTGATATAGGTTGCGCGGTGGAAACTTTTGCGGAGCTTCATGGCATGGGCGTTGTCCGCGATTACTGCGGGCACGGCATTGGCCGCAACATGCATGAGGAACCTTCTATTCCCAATTTCGGGAAGAAAGGAACCGGGCCTGTTTTACAGGAAGGCATGGTGCTTGCTATTGAACCTATGCTTACAGCGGGCACATGGAGAGTCAAGCAGCTCAGTGATGGTTGGACGGTGGTCACGCGGGACGGCAGTTTAGCGGCCCACTTTGAACACACGATAGCCGTTACGGCTCACGGCAGTGAGATTCTTACTGCTTTTGAATGACCTTTGCAGGCATTCTGAAATTTAACCCAAACTCGGAGATGTATGAGCGATAAAATAGAAGTAGAAGGCAAAGTCTTGGAATCCTTGCCCAACGCAATGTTCAAAATTGAAATTCCGGGCGGCAAAGTGGTTTTAGGACACATATCCGGGAAAATGAGAGTTCATCATATAAGAATTCTGCCCGGAGACAAAGTAAAGCTTGAATTGTCCCCGTATGACTTAACCAAAGGCAGAATCACTTATAGGGAGAAATAAATGAAAGTCAGAGCTAGTGTAAAGAAAATATGCCAAAAGTGCAAAATCATTAAGCGCAACGGCGTGGTACGTGTAGTGTGCGAAGTCGCCAAACACAAACAACGCCAAGGTTAATTTAGAGGAGTTCTATAAAATATGGCTAGAGTCGCAGGTATTGATTTACCGAAAAATAAAAGAATTGATGTAGCGTTGGAATACATCTATGGTATTGGCAAAAAGAATGCGAAAGAAGTACTCGCTAAATTGGAAGGCCAAATTGACCCCGCTACCAGAGTAAAAGACCTTACCGAACAACAGGCCGGTCTTTTGAACACCATCTTGCAAAAAGAATACAAGGTGGAAGGTGAATTGCGCAGAGAAGTAGCCCAAAACATTCACCGCTTTATTGAAATTGGTTCCTACAAAGGCCAACGCCACCGCAGAAACCTGCCGGTCCGTGGTCAACGTACCAAAACCAATAGCAGAACCCGCCGCGGCAGAAGAAAAACCGTCGGTTCTAAGTC
>JAFVWP010000045.1 GCA_017501565.1 Elusimicrobiaceae bacterium
GGCGTGAGAAACGATATAGCGGCGGTTACGCGGTACGATGTGCACGGCGATAATTGCGGCGTGAGAAACGACATTACTGCGGTTACGCGGTACGATGTGCACGGCGATAATTGCGGCGTGAGAAACGATATAATTTTGGCAGAATTTATTTAAGGCGGTTAAAACATGGCTAAACTTGGCGGGGCCCTTATAGGGTACGGGATAAAGAAAAGGAACGGCGAGGAAAAGAAAGTAATCTTTGAAAAGCCGATCCACAACACCATTACAAAAAGTTGCTTGAACAACCTTTTGACGTTCGACGGCACGAATTCCGTACCTACAACAGATTTAGAAGGTAATTATAATTCATGGTTTGTAAAGAGTAGTCAAAATTCCCAAAGATACGGTGTGTTTAATTCTTGTTGTTTGGGTGACGGAATCGGAGATACTTCTGTTAATGACGCGGACTTAAAACATAGGGTAACAGAGCAAACGACAACGAAAAAAACCGGTGCTGGTTGGTGCGGATATACTATAGACGGGGCAAATTCAGTAATTAAATTGCGAGTTTCACACGCTCATTCTATTTCTCAAGACTTTACTATAAAAGAAATTGGCTGGTATAACGCAATTTCTCAAGGCGGCTTGTTAAATTATACACTTTCTTCTAGGGTGCAATTAGATGAATTTGTAGACGTTGAAAGTGGCGATGAATTTTATAGTGTTTATGAAATATCAATAGGATTTCAGAAAGAAGAAGTTGTAAACGATGTTAATTTATTCGGAGTTCCGTATAAAAAAATAAATGGTTTATACAGTCCTACGAATTGGAATAAATTTTCTATTCCCGTATGGGGAACAGATTGTATTCCATATTCTAATGGTTCTACGAGTTATGGCGATTATCCGTATATTACTATTTGTCCGCCATACTTAAATAAAAATTTTTTTGGATTTGATAATATTGCGGGCCCAAATATATGTAAAGTAAGTGGCGGAACGTGGAATGGTAATATACCTGTATATTTTACCAATAACAGCTACTTAACATTTGCAAATTCTTATATATCAAATATTGATGTAAAAAATTACGAACAAGATTCTTTCAGACGCGATGTTGAATATCTTCTCGCGCCAGGCTGGGGAGGCCAAAATGAAAAGGGTATTTGTTTAAACGGTACTGTATATTTATTTGGACACTATGAAAGCGGTGTGTGGGTTGAGGAAACGGTGGACTTGTCAAATCAGCTTAAAATAACGAATAGAATGTCATTTTCTACGGACTTGCTCACGCCCGCCGGGTAAACGCGAACCGCCCCGGAACAAGTCCGGGGCGGCCCAACGATTTGCGCGGCTGGTTAGGTCGGCACAAAGAAAATAGCAAATAAATTGACTCCGTTACAGGATTTTTATTTGCGACCCGGTTTTTTTAAGTGGCTTAAAAAGCCGGTGTTTTTCTGTACCCTAAAATAACTAATAAACGCCCGGAAAACAACCCCAAAACGCCCCAAAATGCACCGTAAACGCTTGTTTTCGGTGTTTTTTTTGTTTATATTGTTATTATCCGGTGGAGGTAACGGCCCGCCGGGGCTGGTTACGCGGCTATGTATCGCCCTAAAAACTGAATGAAACGGGCTAGACGCGCCAATATGCTACCCCATAGCGACAAGGGGCAAGACGGGCGGCGGTGACATACGGACAACGCGCGACAGGATAGAGAGGGCCGCCCGGACTAACTCCGGCGAACTGGTTAAAAGCCTGGCCCGTACTTTATCCGGGGGCAATAAAAAAGCGCATACGCAAACGGGGAACGCGTCTTTTTGATTTGTTAACTAGCCGGCTAAACCTGGGCGGTTCCTTACCTTTTGGGGGTAGGGGGCCGACTGGGGGCCGGCTGGGGGCAAACACAACGCACCGCACCGAAGAACGCGAAGCGTTACCGCCGTTCACCTTACAGGCGCGCGAAATGGCGCGCGATTTCCAGGGCCGCACCCGTACCCAAACAACCCTACACACCACGGGCGCGGCCCACACCGGCGGGCGAGGTTCGACCGCACCCCGCGAACGATTCGACCCGCACCGAACCGCCGGGCGCGGATCAACCCCGCGAGAACGCACAGAAGCGTACTACACGATTTCAAAAAAAAGTTATATGTAAATGCCCGCGCGAGCGCGGGGCAAGGGCTTGCCACCATACAGGACAAGCGCGGACGCGGCCACCCGCCAAAGTGGAAGCGCTAGCGGGATAGCTGGTAAAGGCCGCTGAACGCGGCCACACCGAAAGCGGCACAGGCGGCGGAATCGTTGGCGGGAGCGAACGCGCAAACGGCCGCAAAGATCGCGGCAAAGACCGCCGCCCCGATGAATGACTAGTTACGGCACGGCGGCCAAACAACGGCCGCGAACACCCAGGCACGAACACGGGAGAAATCAAAGCTTTATAATTAGTTTATTTGTACAAAGAAGATAATTTAATGGAAAAACGGCTTTTTTGCTCGAAAAATCGCGGTTTTTCGCGTCTATTCCGAATTAGAATAAAAATTCTATAAAATTATTGACTTTTCTATAAAAAGAATGTATATTGTAGATACCGGGGAAATGTTTCCACGGAATAAAAAAGGCTGGTTAAAAATGAGAAATCTAGATATTAAAACGTTTGACGATGAAACGGGAAATTTAGTAACAGTACAAACACACCGTTTCGATGATGAAGAAATAAAAAAAGTTTTCGATTTAGCTTTTTCATTAAAGAGTGATTATTTTTTGGGTAATTCACCTTTTGGTAATTCTCCTGTTATCTTTTTTATAGACGGTATACAAATTTTACAAGATTGGATGCCGGGAGACCCGAAAATAAAAAGCTTTGCTTATCGAAACTTTTTTTTAACTAATGGAATACAAAGTGAAGCAACGAATCTAATAAGGTACGAAGCTTTATTTTTACATGGATGCGATTCGTCTGTTGTTAATTATGGTAAAAATATTTTAGATAGTTTAAATGAGCTGAAAAAAAATATAGAGATTTTGGAAGATGCTATAAACGAAGCAGAAAGGAGTAAAAAAGATGAATAAAAAA
>JAFVWP010000046.1 GCA_017501565.1 Elusimicrobiaceae bacterium
ATCTGGTAACATCTAAAATATCATCTACGATTTGAAACACCAACCCAATGCAGTCGGCATATTTTTGAATGTGTTTTAAATCCGCTCCTTTGGCCCCGGCCAGAATGGCTCCGGTCTCTACGCTGGCACGGATTAACGCTCCGGTTTTATTGGCGTGGATATAGAGCAATACATTTTCGGGCGTGGTTTCTTTGACCGATTGCGGCAACAGGAAATAATGCAAGCTCTTATCGGCCAATTTTTTAGACATTTTTTTAAGTTTTTCCGCGCGTACGCTGGACGCTTCTTGCGTGCCCATACCTTCGGCATATACGTCTGCGGTTTGACCGCCTACCATGCCCGAAGCTCCGGCGCGGTGAGCAAAGTTTTGCAAAGCGCGCAAAGTGTTTTCATAGCCGATGGTTTTTACTTTTCCGTTTTGGGCAAATACTTCAAAAACATAAGTCAGCATCGCATCACCGGCGAGCAAAGATAAATCTTCACCAAATACTTTGTGATTGGTGGGTTTGCCGCGGCGCAGATCATCATTGTCCATACAAGGCAAATCGTCATGAATCAAAGAATAGGTGTGCAACATTTCCAAGGCGCAAGCGGCCGGCATAACATCGGCGGCTTTTTTGCCGAACGCTTCGGCAGTGGCCATGGCCAAAATGGGGCGAACACGCTTGCCGCCTGCTTGCAAGGAATAGTCCATAGAATCGGTTAAAATTTTGGGAGAGTTCGGGATTTTTTTAATAAATTTGGAAAGATTATTTTCTACCAATTTGGCGCGTTCTTTTAAGTAAGCGTCAAAGTTTTTCATTTGTTGAGTATTGTCTGCTAAAGCTGTGCAACTTTTTTTGGTCATAACCACCTCTAAATGGGCATATACTCTATTATACATTAATGCACGCGCAAGGCGGAAAAGAAAGTGAATATATTTTTTTGTCCTTTAAAATATATAATAAGATTATGGTAAAACTCAACAGACCGCATATCGGTATTTTCGGAAAAATGAATGTGGGCAAAAGCTCACTGATTAATGCCTTGACCGGACAAAATACGGCCGTCGTAGCCGCCGTGGCCGGGACGACCACGGACCCTGTCAAAAAAAATATGGAAATTTTGGGCTTGGGCCCCGTTACGCTTATTGATACGGCGGGTGTGGACGATGCTTCGGCCTTGGGCGGGCAACGCATTGCCAAAACGCGGGAAGTTTTGCATCAAATAGATTTAGCCATTATTGTATTTACGGATAAATTCGCAACGTCTGAAAAAGAATTGGCGGCTTGGTGCCGTTTGCAAAAAGTGCCTTATTTTTTAGTTCATAACAAAGCAGATTTGTTTCCGCCCGCTCCCAAAGAAATAGACGGCGCGGAAGTGGTGGAATTTTCTAATACTTGGCCCGATACTGCGGATTTGTTAGAAGCTATTCTCAGAAATATGCCCCAAAAGGCGTATAGCCACGATGATTTATTCGGTGGTTTTATAAAAGAAAAAGACGTTGTTTTGCTGGTAATGCCGATAGATGCTTCCGCCCCGGAAGGCCGTTTGATTTTACCGCAAGTACAAACCTTGCGCGCGCTGATGGATTTGCATGCCGTCGCTATTTGTGTGCAACCGCAGGAGTTACCCAAAGCGCTTGCCGAGTATACACCCAAATTGGTGGTGACGGATTCGCAAGTGTTTGCCCAAGTGAATGCTTGTGTACCGCCGCAAGTGCCGCTGACAAGCTTTAGCATTTTATTTTCCCGCGTGAAAGGGGATTTTGATTTGTTTTTATCGGGTACGCGGCAAATAGCCCATTTGCAAGACGGAGATAAAGTATTGGTTTTGGAGTCATGCACACATAGCGTAAACGTATGTGATGACATCGGCCGCGTGAAACTGCCCGCTTTGTTGCAGAAAAAAACCGGACGGAAGTTGCACTTTGAATTTATTACCAATTTAGATCCGTTACCGGAAAATTTGTCCGGCTATAAATTGGTGTTACAATGCGGCGGTTGCATGGTAACGCGTCAACAAATTTTAAGCCGTATTCATCGCCTGGCCCGCGCCGGGGTGCCTGTGAGCAATTACGGCATGGCTATTGCCTGGTGCAACGGAATTTTTGAGCGGGTAACGGAAATTTTCCGCTAGGGTTTATCTTGAAAAATAGCGGGGCTTTGTTATACTATAAAGAGGGTGATTTTATGAAAAAAATATTTTCTTTTGCATTTATCTGTTTATTGGGGGTGCCTTTGTTTGCACACCCTAAGACCCAAGTGGTGGTAACCCGCCCGCAAACGACGGCCGTAAAGCATATGCCGCGTACCAATGTGGTGGTGTCCCGTCCGCAAACGACGGCCCAAGTCAGCCACCCGGTTACGCCGGGCAGCGCAACGGAAGCTTTTGTAAATGGCAAGCCTTCCACGGACGGAAGGCCTTCTGTGGCCGCGGCTAAACCCGCTACATCGGCCGCGCCGACGCCGTCTAAATCGGCCGCGCCTGCGCCCAGCTATACTCCCAGCTATAAACAGAGCAAAGATTTGAATGCTTCATCGGGTGCCGCGTCGCAAGCTACGCCCAAAGGCTTGCCGCCTGCTGCCATGCAAGCAAATAGCTCCTTGGGGTTAAATGACCCCAACGCCGCCCAAAAGGCTGCCGATGCCAAATCTTTGCAGTTTGAAAAAGTTTTGACCGAAAAAGCCGCCGAAGCTAACGTGCATGTGCCGAGTGATTTTGAATCCAAAATCAAACAGCTTAATTTCGCCGCCACCAAAGGCAAAAAGTAAATTTATTTATACAAAAGGAGTGACAAATGCAACATCAAAAAAATGTATTGGCAGTAATGTTTTTATGGGTTTGTCTGTGTGTTTTTGGCCCGCAAGGGTTGTCCGCCGAATCTGCTGACAAGACAGGCAAAGTGGTAAAGGCCTATTCCGCTACGGAAATGGAACAAATGAAGCAAGAAACGCAAATGTGCGATGTTCATTTTACGTCTCCGCGTTTGTTTACGGCTTGTGCAACATACGATAAAATTTATCATGCCAAAGCCTGGGTGAGCGATTATTTTACCAACCGGTCCGAGCAAGAAGTTTTGGCGATGCTTTGGAACGGCATAGCCGATATTAAAAAAGAAGAAATTGCTCTTTTGCAAAAATCTATCAAGGAAGACAGAAAAGCTTACAGACAGGAAAAGAAAAATAAAAAAGGAGCGGAACTTTGTGCGGTGAAAAAAGATTTTAAAGAAAGAAATGCCCGCATGAAAAATCTGCTTACTTTAGAAAAAGCCATGCTTGCTTGGTATCAAGCCAAAGCCGACTATGCGATTAAAAGCATATATGCCCCCGCTAAAGTAGATGAAAAATTCCAAAAGGCGATGGAAAAATACCGCCAAAAGGACCAAGATATAAGGGCTAAATATACCGCAACGGAATGTAAATAAAGGCAATAGATATAAAAACCCCCGCTTTCGGCGGGGGTTTTTGGTTTAAAGCTTAACTTATTTAACGCGGCCGGCAGAACCGAATACGTTTTGGTTCTTTTCGGCATACATTTTGATAAGTTCTTCGCGGGCAGGACCCAAGTATTTGCGCGGGTCAAATTCAGCCGGTTTGGTGGCGAATACTTTGCGAATGGTGGCGGTCATTACTAAGCGGCCGTCAGAGTCCACATTGATTTTGCAAACGGACATGGCAGCGGCTTTGCGAAGTTGTTCTTCGGGGATGCCGGCCGTATCTTCCAATTTGCCGCCGTATTCGTTGATTTGTTTAACGGCCCATTGCGGTACGGAAGAAGAGCCGTGCAATACAATGGGGAAACCGGGCAAGCGTTTGGAAACTTCTTCCAAGATGTCAAATCGAAGTTCGGGCAAAGATTCGCCGGGTTTTACTTTAAATTTGTAAGCGCCGTGGCTGGTGCCGATAGAAATAGCCAAAGAATCTACCCCGGTGCGGGTTACGAAATCTTCCACTTGGGCCGGGTCGGTATAGGTGTGGTGGTCGGCGCAGACATCGTCTTCAATACCGGCCAAAACGCCCAATTCGCCTTCTACGGTTACATCGTGGGCGTGGGCATATTCCACTACTTTTTTGGTCAAAGCGACGTTTTCTTCGTACGGCAAGTGAGAGCCGTCAATCATTACGGAAGAGAAACCATTGTCAATGCAATCTTTGCAGAGTTCAAAAGAATCACCATGGTCTAAGTGCAAGGCTAAGGGGACCGGGTTGCCGAGTTCTTTCATCATTTCTACGGCACCGCGGGCCATCCAGCGCAACAAGGTAGCGTTGGCATATTTGCGCGCACCGGAAGAAACCTGCAAGATTACCGGGGAACCGGTTTGTACGCAAGCGGTTACGATGGCTTGCAATTGTTCCATATTGTTGAAGTTATAAGCCGGAATGGCGTAGCCGCCTTCCATAGCGTCTTTGAACATTTGTTTGGTGTTGACCAAACCAAGTTCTTTATAAGAAGTGGTCATGTTACTCCTCCTGAAAAATTTTACTGATCAAGTTTATTTTACAATTTTTAGTCCGTTGTGGGGAAAGTCTTCTTTTTTTCGGCGTATTTTCGGCGAGAAAAACTTGCCAAAAGTAGCTTTTGTGAGTATAATGTAGATACCCTAAGTGTCAAAAAACGAGATAAAATGGACCAAAAACTAGATTTTTCTATTCTTAAAACTTTAACCCAATTGCCGGGGGTTTCCGGTCGGGAAGATGCTGTTCGCCAAGAGTTGGCCAAGCATTTGGCCCCTGTGGCGCAAAATATCCGCACCGATGCGTTAGGTAATTTGTTGGCTTATATTCCCGGCACTACCGATAAAAACATCATCTTGTGCGCGCATATGGACGAAGTGGGCCTGATGGTAAAATACATTTCTGATGAAGGCTTTTTGTCCTTTGTGCCCGTGGGGGGGATTGACCCGCGCACCTTGCTGGCCCAGCGCGTGCATGTGCATACCCGCCAAGGCATTTTGCCGGGGGTCATCGGCACAAAACCCGCACATATTACTTCAGATGCCGAGCGCGGTAAAGCCGTAGCGATGGGAGAGCTATTTATAGACATCGGCTTTAGCGGTGCTGAAGCAGCTCAACGTGTGGAATTGGGAGATTTTGTAACGTTAGACCGCCCTTTTGTGGAGTTTGGCGAAGGCCGTTTCTGCGCCAAAGCCTTTGACAATCGGGCGGGTTGTTTTTGTTTGTTAGAAGCCGTTAAACGGATTAAAAAGCCGCTTTATGGCGTGCATATTGTTTTTTCATCTCAGGAAGAAGTGGGGTTGCGCGGAGCCGGTACGGCGGCTTATGGCTTAGATGCGGATTTGGCATTAGCCATAGACACCACCGGTGCGGCGGATATTCCGCTTTGCCACCCGCAAGACTATTTGGTTTGTTTGGGTCAAGGGGTGGCTATCAGTGCCATAGACAGCACTACCATTACACCTGCCTGGCTGTTTGAAGGATTAAAAAGATTGTGCCGCAATGAGAATATTGCTTATCAAGTGCGTATTGCCCCGCGCGGCGGTAACGATGCAGGCGCGCTTCACCGCTCCAAAAGCGGGATAGCGTCTTGTGCCTTATCCATTCCTACGCGCAATATTCACTCCAACGTAGAAGTGGTGGACCGCAAAGACATTGTATCTGCCACAGAGCTTTTGTGTGCCGTTTTAGAAAAAGGCGTAAGCCAAAGAGGATAATATGAAAACTTTAGAGAATTTTCAAAAACGTTCGTCCTGTGCTCAAGCCGTAGATTTAACCCAAAACCCCGCGAATGTTTTGCCCGCGGCGGAAAAGGAACAGCTGGAAAAGCTGGACCTGATTTATCGCACCTTATGCGCCATTTTGTATAACTTTGTGCCTACTTCGGGCCACCCGGGGGGGAGTATTTCTTCGGGGCGGATTGTCAGTACTCTTTTGTATAAAATGATGGGTTATGAATTAGCTGCCCCGCACCGCGACGAAGCTGATATTTTATCTTATGCGGCCGGACATAAGGCTTTAGGTTTATATGCCATGTGGGCTTTGCGCAACGAGTGTGTGCGTTTGGCTAAACCGCAATTATTGGCTTCTGCGGAAAAGGACCAAATCCGTTTGGAAGATTTATTAGGTTTTCGCCATAATAAAGTGCAAGGAACCCCCTTATTTAAAAAATTTAATGCCAAGCCTTTAGGCGGACACCCGGAGCCGGTTACTCCCTTTGTGCGTAGCACCACCGGGGCCAGTGAAGTATTAAGGAGGCGGCTATGAAACGAGTTCTTTCTCTTTTGCTTGCACTGGTGATGGTGATGTCTCTCGCCGCCTGCGGCGGCGGTGAAGTGGGCGTAA
>JAFVWP010000047.1 GCA_017501565.1 Elusimicrobiaceae bacterium
AAATAAAAAAAAAAAAAAAAAAAAACGAGTCAAGTATTTTCTTTTTGCCCGACGAAGAGAGATAAAAAAAACCCGCTCCGAAAGAGCGGGTTTTTTACTTTTTATATTTAATTCTTGCTTTTGCACCAAGTTAAAAATTGATGCCAACGAATGTATTTTTCTTCTGCTACCAGCGGGTCTATTTGCGGGTCCACCGCCGGCAAAATACGCATGGTTTCCCATTGGGCGCTGTCCACACCAAACGCTTTGGCAGCCAGCAGTGCCGCCCCAACCGCCGTTCCTTCCGTTTCACTGCAAGGCAATAAACGGCTTTGCAAAATATCGGCTTGGCTGTGCAATAAGGTGCGGCTTTTGGAAAGCCCGCCCGACACTTTTATTTCCGTACTTTTTATGCCGTAGCGCTCCATATAAAACACGATATCGGCCAAGAGACAGGTTAATCCTTCCACCGCTCCTAAAATAATATCCGCTTTTTTAGTGTGGGGGGTAAAACCGGCAAAAACAGGAGAAATAGAATAATCCCAATACGGCGCCCCTAAACCGCCCAACGCGGGCAAAAATTGCACCGCTTGAGTAGCCTTTTCACATAGCGCGTCTATTTCATCTGCGGCACAGGAAATACCTATTTCATTGAGCCAAGTAAAAATCGTTCCGCAAACATTGACAGGGCCTTCCAACAAATATTCACTTTCTTCCGCACCGATAGAAGTCAGCAACCCCGGCAGGAAATGGCATTGGCGGCCCGTATTACGCATAAAAAAGGCGCCTGTTCCGTAATTAATACATGCCCCGCCGCTGACCACGCGCAAGGCCTGTAATGCCGCTTGCTGGTCCCCTACGCAGACCCGAATGGATATGCGGCGGCCTTCATGAGAAAAAACGCCGTAATCGTCCGTTGTTTTTTTAATCTGCGGCAACCATTCTTGCTTTATGCCGAAAGCCTGTAAAAGTTGCGGTTCCCATTGAAAAGTGGAAATATTAAACAATAAGGTCCGTTGCGCCAATGTCGGGTCACAGGCGAACACTTTTCCTTCGGTCAAATGCCAAATCACAAAGCTGGCCACCGGCCCCACACACAGATTGTCTTGTGCCGCCGCTTGCGCCACTTCCGGCACATGTTGCAAGGTCCAACTGATTTTGGCGGCGGAATAAAAAGGAGTTTTATATAAGCCCGTAATCTGATGAATTGTTTCTTGCGGCAAAGTAACCGCGTCCGATTGGGCTTGGGCGCGGCCGTCTTGCCAGCTTAATGCCGGGGCCAAGGGTTTGCCGGTATTTTTATCCCAAAAAACAATGCTGGAGCGTTGGCAAGCCACCGCCAGACAAATCTCATCGGCGGGGTCAGTTTGGCCCAGCACTTCCAGCAAGGCTTCCCGCTGGCCTTGCCATAAAGCCCACGCATCAAATTCGGCTTGATTAGGAGTAGGACGGCGGGTATCTAACGCACGCCCCGCGCGCGCCAACACTTGCCCTTGCTCGTCAAATACCAAAGCCCGGGAAGAGGAACTGCCCTGATCTAAGGAAATAATTCTTTTGTTATTCATCTTTATACCACGTATTGTTTTTTAACAGCACATAGGCTGTTTTATCTAAAGAAAGTAATATTTCTTCTGCCTTTTTTTCATCAAAATTTTCGTTGCGTTTCTCTACCGAAATAATTCCTTTGCGGCTATGGCGAATGGCTCCGTCTGCCGTGATAAGACCGATATTTACACCTTCCGACACCAAGGCCGCGCGGTTCTGCGGGTTGGAAGCGTCCAACATATCCCGGCCCAAAGCGGTATAAGGCTCGTTTAATTTCAGTAAGTTATACAAGGTGGGCAATAAGTCCAATTGGGACACTACATAATCTATTTTTTGCGGTTTTAATATCTTAGGCGCATATAAAACCATCGGAATACGGAATTTATTATACAAAGAGTCCGACCCCGGCCCGCCGCTGGTATGGTCCGCCACAAAAACAAAAATTGTATCATCAAACCAGCCGTCTTCTTTTGCTTTTTTCAAAAATTCACCAATAGACCAATCGGCAAAATACAAAGTATTTTTAAATCCGTCGTCCCAGGTGTTGCCTTTGTATTTATCAAACTGCGCCAAGGTACGCGCAAAAGGAGCGTGGGTAATGCCCATAAAAGCCATACCCATAAAGTTTTTTGTTTTGCGTTCTTTGATTTTTTGCGCGCTGAACATCAGGCCGTCATAATCATAGCCGAAGGGGGCTTCTTCCAGATAAGGCAAAAGTTCGTCCATATCTTCGTTGCCGTAACTGCCTTCACACCCCAAGTAAGAAGCTAAAGAACATAAGCGGTAAGATGCGCGGTTTGAAGTTTGAGCGAAAAAAGTATAGTATCCGTTTTTGGCCAAAAGTCCCGGAAAGCGGAAAAAGCTGGTAAGCTCTAGCCCATAGCCGAACATCGGCAACCCCGGCACTAACGGCGCCCCGGCAAATACTCCGGCAAAGCCAAAAATACTGCGTTGCCCCACCGCGTAAGCATTGGTAAAGGTAATGCCGTTTTTAATAATATCGTCAAATACAGGCGTAACGCCGAAATGATTGCCCGACAGCCCGTCTACATAATACGGGTGCCACCCTTCTAACAACACAATCATTATATTGTAAGGTTTGGGCGTACGCGCTTTGGCGGGCATACGCATCAGCGGATATTGCGGGTCGGCAGGCGTCTCTTGGGGGGAAATCAGCAAAGATTGGGCTGTTTCAACCGCCTTATCCAACGGATAGTTATTGCGAATATCAATCGTTCCTTTACGCCCCACCTGATAGGCTGTAAAAACGCCGTTTAATGTTAAAGCAGCCGCGGCAGGAGAAGAAGCATAGCGGTACACATCGGCAATGCCCAAGGCTTTCCCGGCGCCCAAATGCCCGCGGATACCCAACACGAGAAATAAAATACAAACCCCTATTTTTATCAGCTCTCCCTTGGCATAATAAGGGTCAAATTGATAGCGGTATTTAAAAATTTTATGCACCCATACATACGCCACTCCCAATAAAACAAAAAGCAACAAAAGCGGCAATAAGGCCGATGTAAACGCATATTTTACTACAAAGCTCCAATCCGCCGATATTTGTAAAATTTCTTCCGCGATGTGCCGTTTCACATAGGGAAAATAAATCAAATCAGCCACCAAAAACCCGGCCATCACCACTAATTCCGCCGCCATTACCACTACACAGCCCTTCATATAGCGCACCGAATTTACCGGTAAATTAAACAGCAAAATCACCGGTCCCAAAAACAGGGCAATTACCGATAAATCAAAGCGGATTCCGTTAAAAAAGGCCGACAGAATTTGCCAAAAACTTAAAGAAGCAAAACTGCTGTGATGGAAGGCAAACAGCGCTAAACGGAAAACAGAAAACATCACAAGCGCAAATAAAACAATCACAACGGAAAGTTTAGCGCGAAAATCGGTGCGTCTGGGTTTTCGGATCCACATGGTTAATTAGCCTCGCTGATTTCAATATCTTCTATTTTTTCTTCTTGTCCCAAAGCCAACAACTGCGCTTTCAGATTTTCGTCTACCGAGCTATCGCTCAGTAAGGCTTCTATACGGCTCTGCGTGGGGACTAAAGTCTTTTGCAAAAGATGCGCCTTGCGCAAAAAATCAACCACTTTTTGTCTATCGGCAAAAGTCAGTTTTTTACTTGTTTTTAACTCCGCCTGATACTTGGTGGCATATTGGCGTTGATAGCCTAATTGATTCATCAGGGCCACAATTTCTTGGCGAAGTTTTTTTTCTTCAGCCGTTATTTCACCCAAGCGGTCTATTTTTTCACTTAACACTTCCTCATCGCTTTTGGGCATCTGCTCCGGGGCGGAAACGGGGGCGGGATTTTTGGCGCCCCAACCGCTCGGTCCGTCATATTCTTTACCGGTAAAAACCGGGCAAATATTGCGGTAATCGCACCAACGGCATTTACTTTCTGAAGGGGTCGGCTCAAATTTTCCGGCACGAATATCATCAGCCACGCCTAATACCCGTTGCCAAAACTCATACATTTCTTTATCGGAAGAGCGCTCAAAAGAAAGCTCCTGTAAAGAAGGCAAATGGTAAAAACACATTTGTTCTACTTTGATTTGCGTAACGGACGGGTCTAAGGCTTGCACCAAGTTCAACACAGCCGGGCTGCTCTCGGCTACTTTTTGGTACATCATCAGTTGGTCCGGCTCGCGTTGAATGGTTTTACCGGTTTTATAATCCAAAATCTTTACTCTTCCTTCACCCAAGTAATCAATGCGGTCCAATATGCTGATTAAACTCAGCCCGTCCATATCCAGCGTGCTTTTCATTTCCACCGACAGCGGGTGCACCAAAGAGGAGCCGTGTTTGCCGTAATAGGCGCGGATAATGCGGCAGCCTTCTTCGTAACCTAACATTTCTTTTTTCATCGTAGCGTAGCCTTTTTGGTCAAAAGAAGTGCTATCCCAATGTTTTTTAAAAAAAGCCAAGGCCTGTTCCATAGTGGGGAAAGCCGCATTTTGCGGATTATATACATATTCCATCACTTCATGCAAAGCAGAGCCAAACGCAAAATAGTATTTGGGTTGTTCCGGCAACATGTGAATATAGCGGAATTTGTATTTTTGGGGGCATTCTTTATACATGCCCATTTTAGAATAAGAAAAAGAAAGTTTTTTGGTCATAAATATCCTAATAAAACGTAGTTGGAATTATTGTAGCATTTTCCGTACGCACGCGCGCAAATAATAGCGTGGGGGAGCAAGGGGGGAATTTATTTTGTTTTCAGATTTCAAAAAAGTATTTTTGTATCTTTGATTTATTTTTTGTAAAATAAAATATATAGATTTTGCCCCCATAGCTCAATGGATAGAGCATCTGCCTTCTAAGCAGGGGATATAGGTTCGATTCCTATTGGGGGTACTTTTGAACCCGCCTTTATGGCGGGTTTTTTTGTTTGCAGTTTTTATTATAATGTTGGTAAGAGGTGAATACAATGAAAAAATTTATGGACGAAAACTTTTTACTATCTACTCCGACGGCTCAAAAGCTTTATCATGATTTTGCCGCCCCAACTCCTATTCTGGACTATCACTGCCACATCAATCCCAAAGAAATTGCCGAAAACAGAAAATTTGAAAATATTACCCAAGTATGGTTGGGGGGGGACCACTATAAATGGCGCCAAATGCGCTCCAACGGCGTGGAAGAAAAATATATCACAGGTGACGCCACCGACCGCGAAAAATTCCAAAAGTGGGCTGAAACCCTGGAAAAAGCTATCGGCAACCCGCTCTATCATTGGAGCCATTTGGAGTTGCAAAGATATTTTGATTATCATGGCGTGCTGAACGGAAAAACCGCCGAAGAAGTGTGGAATTTGTGCAACGAAAAACTGCAACAAGACGATATGCGCGTGCGCAGTTTGATTAAAAAATCCGGCGTTACTTTAATCTGCACTACCGATGACCCCGCTGACGATTTACAATGGCATCAAAAAATTAAAGAAGACCCCACTTTTGACGTGCAAGTTTTGCCCGCATGGCGCCCTGATAAAGCCATGAATTTGGAAAAACCCGATTATGCCGATTACCTGGCAAAATTAAGCCAAGCGGCGGACTTGCCTATTCGCTCTTTTGCTGATTTAAAGCAAGCCTTGCGTATGCGCATGGAATATTTCGCCCAAATGGGTTGTAAAGCTTCCGACCATGCTTTGGAATATGTGATGTATAAACCCGCCGAAGAAACGGAAATAGAAGCTATTTTTGCCAAACGCTTGGCGGGTAATAATATCACCCGCGAAGAAGAATTAAAATTCAAAACCGCTTTTATGGTTTTTGTCGGGCAAGAGTACCACCGCTTGGGTTGGGCGATGCAACTGCATTACGGCTGTAAGCGCGATAATAACGGCTTAATGTACCGCCAATTGGGCCCCGATACCGGTTATGATTGCATCAACAATTATGCGCCGTCCGGAGAAATGGCCGACTTTTTAAATGCGTTAACCACCACCGACCAACTGCCCAAAACCATTATTTATAGCTTAAACCCCAACGATAATGCCGCCATTGGCACAATTTTGGGTTGTTTCCAAAATAGCTCTGCCGTCGGCAAAATCCAACAAGGCTCTGCCTGGTGGTTTAACGATCATAAAACCGGCATGACCGAGCAAATGACGTCCTTAGCCAATTTGGGCTTATTGGGCAATTTTATCGGAATGCTTACTGATTCTCGCAGTTTTCTTTCCTACACCCGCCATGAGTATTTCCGCCGTATTTTGTGCGAGCTTATCGGCACTTGGGTAGAAAACGGAGAGTACCCCGCAGATATGGAAGTGTTGGGGGAAATGGTTAAAAATATTTCCTACTACAATGCCGCCCGCTATTTTGGGTTTAATTTATAAGAAAAAGATAAAAAAACATCCCCCAAGAAATTGGGGGATGTTTTTTTCAAATGAATATCCTCTTACATCAGGCCCGCCAGGCGCGGTATCCACAAAGTAAGCGCAGGGATAAATGTCACCAACATCAAAATCAACGCCAACACCCCAAAGAAAGGCATCAGGGGGGGCATAATTTTTTCTATGGAGATATTGCTCACCTTACAGCCCGTAAACAAAATCGCACCGACGGGGGGAGTAATACAACCGATACAAAGGTTGAAAGTCATCATCACGCCAAAGTGTACCGGGTCCATACCAAAGTTAATGGCAATGGGCAAGAAGATAGGCGTGAATATCAAAATGGCCGGGGTCGGGTCCATAAAAGTACCGATAATCAAAAGCAACACATTCATAATCAGCAGAATGACAATCGGATTTTCCGACAGGCTCAAAAGTTCCGCCGCAAGTAAACCCGGGATTTTGGTAAAAGCCAAAATCCAAGACATAATAGGAATCTGTGTGATCGTTTTTTGA
>JAFVWP010000048.1 GCA_017501565.1 Elusimicrobiaceae bacterium
CGTAAAAGCCCGCAAGGAGAATAAAAATGAGAAAAGGTTTTACGTTGATAGAATTGTTAGTTGTGGTTTTAATTATCGGTATCTTGTCAGCGGTGGCAGTACCCAAGTATCAAAGAGCCGTGGAAAGGGCCAAGGCTAGCAAGATGATTGCCGCCGCGCGTGCTTTGCACAATGCTCAACAAGTTTACATCGCTAGCAATGGTACCCCTGCTAAAAGACTCAGTGATTTGGATATTGATTTTAAAGGCCCGCGTTTGACTCAGTTTTCTTCGGTTGGCGCGTGCAATGGCACGGCTCACCCCAGAGCGCAATCTGATGATGCCGTAGTGGATATGGGTGAATTTGAAATAGGCATTGGGGGGCCGTATTCTATTGCTTCTTCTTCTGTGGCGTATGTGAAAGGAAAATGCCGTGCTGTTATTTTTGCTACATTACCTGAAGAAGTTCATCATAAAGAAATAGACAGGCCTTTATGTTATCAATCTGAAACACATACGAACGATAAAAATAATTGGTGTACCACCACGTTTGGTATTGATACTCATAAACATCATGTCTATCATGCCGTGGGTGGAGCTTTATCTGGTACGTCCTATCTCATTCCTAATTAATATTTTAACAAACCCCCCGGTTGTGAGATCGGGGGGTGTTTTTTATCCTTTCGTATTATCAAAGGGTTTTTGATTGATAAATTGCTCGGACAGGTCTGTTACGCGGTCAATTTCTTTTTTAATTTCTTGGGCTACCTGTTCAAAGTCAGTTTCTTTGGTAATATAAAAAGCTTTTCCGTAGGTTAAAGCGGTTTTGCCAAACGGCAAGGGGACGCGCATTCTATCCCAGGAGCCCACCTTTATTTTGTGGCTCAAGGCTGTACCCACCGGGATAATGGGCAGACCCGTTTTTTGCGCTAAAAACAAAATTCCTTGTTGGACCTGGTAAATCGGCCCGCGCAGGCCGTCCGGCGTGAGCATAGGGTGATAGCCTTCTCTGGTCAGTTGCAAGAGTTTAATCAAGGCTCTGGCCCCGCCACGGCTGGAGCTGCCACGTACCGCTTTCATACCAAATTTGGGCAATATGCGGGCAATATATTCGCCGTCTTTGCTCAAGCTGATCAAAGCGCATACTTTTTGCCCGCGGTATGGGTAAAGTAAAAAAAGCTGTTGGTTGTGCCAAGTGGCATAAATATAATTTTTGCCTTCTTTTTCCAATGCTTCAAATTCTTCGGTTTTAAACCAATACACGCGCGTCGTCCAGCCCAAAAACAGGGTGTACCAATAGGCGGCGGCAGATCCGATAATGTGTTTCCAAGAAACTTGTTTTTTTTCAGAACGATTTTTTCTGGCCATTATTTTTTTCCTTTCCGTTTCTTTTTTTGCCAAGGGATAATAAATACAGCTGTCGCTGGCGGAGTCATGCGGCCTTCTGCAAAAGACGTATCCACTTTTTGAGCCTGTACGCGCTTTAATAATTCCGGTAAAATTTTGTGGGCGCTTTCGGTATCTAAGCGGAGCGCTTCTCTAAAAAATTTGGGTTCCGGGGCCAAGCCGAATTTGGGTACAAATACAAACTGCGGTTGCAAGGTTTCACATTCTTCTTTTTCTGCTTGCTCTTTTACCAGATCTGCAACAAAAAGCGCGGCGGTACGTAAAAATTCAAATAAAATCGTTTGGGCAATCAATTGCTTGGCGGGGGAAAGGGTATCTGTAAATTGAGTGCATTTTTCCCCTAAAGTTACCACGCACGCGGTGAACATCTCTTGCGCAGAAGCAATATCTGAGCCTAAATCCCACAAGACATTTTCATTAAACTCATAAGTGGTCCCCGGGTCTAACTTTTGGGAAAGCTCCACCACAAAGCGGGCCAAGGCAATCTCGCCGTCCAGTCCCGCGGCGGGTAAATCCAACCCCATGCGCAAGACTTTGCGGGTAATTTCTTTTTGGCGCGTGCTGATTTTAAAGCTTCTAATCTTTCGCATGCTCATAAAGTGTAGCTTCCTTTTTATAAATCCCCGATAGAGATTTGTAAAAAGGCCGGACGCGTTTTTACGCGCCCGGCTGTAAAACTTATTTTCTGTTTCTGCGGCTTTTGCGTACGGCTTTTTTAGCGGAAGGTTTGGCTTCGGCGGGTTTTTCTTGGGCCGGAGCTTCTTGCTTTTTTGCCACCGCTTTTTTAGCCGGGGTATGGGCTCTGGTTTGGGCCGGAGCTTCTTTGGCCCCTTCTAACGAACCTTTCGTCCATACATATACCAGCGGAGTGGTAAGCGCAATCGTGGTATAAATACCACAAATACAACCCACCAACATCGCAAAAGCGAAGGAGTTTAAGGCTTCTCCGCCAAAGAAATACAATACAAACAACGCACCGATTACCGTGATAGATGTAATAATCGTCCGGGAAAGGGTTTCATTGATGGAGCGGTTAATCAGCTGGCCCAGCGTTTCGCGCGGGTGCAAGCGGATATTTTCGCGGATGCGGTCAAAAATAACGATGGTATCGTTAATAGAGAAACCGGCCACCGTTAAGAACGCTGCTACTACCACCAAGTCTATTTCGCGTTGCGTTAAAGAAAATGCCAGTGCCATGACATACAAATCGTGGAACAAGGCAACTACGCCGGAAGTGCCCCACAAGATGTTGTTAAAGCGAAAAGCTACATAGATGATGATAAGTACCAATGAAAGGATAATAGCCCAAGCGGCGCGTTCTTTCATGTTTTGACCTACGGTAGGACCAACGAAGTTGGTCTGTTCCACCACATAGGGTACATTCAAGGTTTTCAAAGCCGTTTCAATGCGGTTTTGCACTTCATTGACATTGGCTTCGGTGCCTTTTTCGCGCACAGCGTAGGAGTTATCCCCATAGCTTTGCAATTCGGATTCTTGGCCGGTAGCGGTCAACGCTTCGCGGATTTTGGCCATTTCTACCGGTTGTTCAAACTTTACCTGCACCATCGTGCCACCGGTAAAGTCAATGCCTAAATTCAGCCCTTTCGTGGCAAACAAAACAATGCCCAATACGAAAATAAAGGCAGAAACGGCAAAATATACTTTCCTGTATTTAAGGAAATCAATGTTTGTTTTCGGGAAAAATGTCATCATAAGCTGATCTCCTTGGGGTTAGAGGTAAGTACTAATTCATA
>JAFVWP010000049.1 GCA_017501565.1 Elusimicrobiaceae bacterium
CTAATATGCTTTCGGGGCATATGGTGCTGCTTAGCTTGCTTTTGATTATTTTTATTATCGGCCAAATGAGCAAAATGGCCGGTGTCGGAGCGGCCTTTCCCGCCATGGGGCTTGAGATTTTTATGACGTTTTTAGAGTTGTTGGTAGCGTTTTTGCAGGCATATGTTTTTACCTTGCTGACGTCTATTTATGTAGGGCTTGTCGTTCATTCGCACTAATTTTTAAACAAGCGGGATATTTCCCGCAAAAGGAGAGAAAAAATGGAACTTGCCGCACTTAAATTCGTAGCTGCCGGTCTTGGTGCAGCTCTTACTGTTATCGGAGCCGGTTTGGGCTTAGGAAAAATCGGTAATGCCGCTTTAGAAGGTACCGCCCGTCAACCCGAAGCTGCCAACGCCATTCGTACAACCATGATCATCATTGCCGCCTTGTTAGAAGGGGCTGCTATGTTGGGCTTGGTGATTTGTTTGTTAACGATGGTCATGTAATTTTTATTTTCCGAAAAGAGGAAACATGGAAAATTTATTAAATCCCGATTTCGGGGTTATGGCATTGACGATAGTCAACTTCTTGCTCTTGGTTTGGCTTTTGCATAAATTCGCTTGGAAAGGCATTATCGGTGCGCTTGAAAAACGCGAAAAACAAATCGCGCAAGACAAACAAGCTGCCGCAGAAGCTCGTCAAGAAGCGCAAAACATAAAAGAAGAATTAGATGCCAAATTAAAAGAAATCGCCGCAGAAGCTACCGCTAAAATGCAAGAAGCGGTAGCGGCAGGTAATGCCCAAAAAGAACAAATTTTGGCGGAAAGCCAACGGCAAGCGGAGCATTTATTAACGCAAGCAAAGGCTCAAATTGCTGCTGAAAAAGAGAAAGCCTTACAAGAAGTGCGCAAAGAAATAGTCAGCACGGCTTTGGCCGCTGCGGTTAAAATTGCGCAACAGCAAATAACCGAACAAACGGCTGCTAAAGCCGTGGACGAAGTTTTGCAAGAAGTAAGTAAAGCAGGGAAATAATTTATGAAAAGTACAGACCGGATTTTAGCCCAAAGATATGCCAAAGCCTTTGATGCGCTTAGTGGCAATACAGAGCAAGCACAGGCGCGCTTTGACGCTTTGCTTACGGCTACGGAAGTGCTTAAACAGGCACAAACTTTGATGGCTGATCCGGCTGTGGCTTCTGCTGAAAAAGTGGCTTTTGCTCAAGAAATTTTGCAAGAAGACAAAACGGTCGCTTGTTTTATCAGTGTGCTTTTAGAGGCCAAGAGATATTATTTGTTAGAAGAATGTCTCAGGCAGGTATCTGATTTGTTGGACCAACGTTTAGGCATTGTGCGTGCGAAAGTAAAAACAGCCTTTGCTTTGACGGAAGAACAAAAGAAAAAAGTGGAAGAAGCATTAAGCTCTTTCACGGGGAAAAAAGCCCGCGCGCAGTATGAAACGGACGCTGCTCTTTTAGGCGGTATCTGTGCGCAAGTGGGTGATGTGCTGATTGACGGCACATTAAAACGAAGATTTGAAAAATTACGGGAAGAATTAACCAAATAAAC
>JAFVWP010000050.1 GCA_017501565.1 Elusimicrobiaceae bacterium
ATTTCTTCCGGTTTTCGCATTGTTTTTTTCTCTGCAAGGGTAGGTTGTGCGGTTTCAAGCTCGCCACCGTTTAAAAAGGTGTAAATATCGCTGACCAGCACTTTAATTTGGTCGGCCGATTTACCGGGGTCGGTCGGGAGACCGAACTGAATAACCTCATCCTCACTTACAAAAATGCCGTAGTGATAGTAAAAACTAACTCGAGTTCTGATAATTTGGCCCATTTTGGGGGAATCACAGGTCCATTCCATTATGAAACCTTCTTATCAATAATGGCAACAACGTCCGAAACCTTTAAAATGTCCACAAAATCGTCGTTAGTAAATTTAATGCCAAATTCTTCCTCAATGGCTAATGCCATATATAAAATACCGATAGAGTTTATGCCTATATCTTCGCGAAGGGATGATTCGGGTGTAATTGCCGAAATGTCAATTTCGCCTTCAAAAACGGCGGCACAAACCTGTTTTAATCTTTCAAAAGTGTTCATAATTTCCTCCGAAAATCAAGAGTTTTCGTTTGATGTTTTGCAGCGGTTAAGCTCTTCCCCAAGAATTGCGGTTATTTTTTCAATATCACTAGCGCTGGGGAATGCCTTTGGGCAAAGCTCTTTGGGATAAATTGTTTTGCCAATAACTACCGTGCGGGTATTATACCAATGCTTGCGCGGAGTAATGTGCATAGGAATAATCGGCACGTTGGCGCGTATAGCCATAAGCACCGCACCCGATTTTACGTTATCTATACTGTCTTCCTTGTTAATTTGGCCTTGTGGGAAGATGCTTAACAAAAAGCCTTCCTTTAATTTGCCCACGCATTTGGTTATGGCCTCAATATCGGCGGAGCCACGGTCAATTTTAATAGCGCCCACACCGCGAAGCAAGGTAGAACGAAGCTTGCCACCCATTACAATTTCGGCCACTAAAAAGTGCAAGCGGCGGTACCAAAAGGTAACACCAACGATAAATGGGTCTAAAAAGGATGTGTGGTTTGCCGCAATAATAGCGCCACCCTTTATTTTGGAGCGATAATTTTCGCCTGCGGGTGTGCGGCGTTTAATCCTTAGAATAGGGACTAATGGTGCGCACACAAGACGTGCCATATCCATTGCCAAATGGCGAAAGCCGAATAATTTGTGGTTTTTTTCCTTTTCGGCAATAACCGATTTTAAGGCATAAACCTTTTGCTCTAAAACATTTGTCAGGTGTGCAAGCTGCTCGCCCTCGTTTAAGCCTTCTTTAGTGTGGTGTGCCAGAGA
Organism: Elusimicrobiaceae bacterium; assembly: GCA_017501565.1. GTDB lineage: Bacteria > Elusimicrobiota > Elusimicrobia > Elusimicrobiales > Elusimicrobiaceae > Avelusimicrobium. The sequence goes on from JAFVWP010000050.1 coordinate 1,259, forward strand.
AAAAGGCTCGCCAATGCAAACTTTGGCGCGTTTAAAAAGTCCGTAATTACCGTCGGTATAAATGGGTACCACGGGCGCATCCGAATGCATTGCAATAAATGCCGCCGAAGTGGTAAAGGGCCAAGGCTTACCGTTTATGGGAAGACGGCCTTCGGGGAAAATACCAACCGAGCCACCCTTGTCTAGAACCTCTATACTTTCGTTCACAAAGGAAAAATCACGCTCGTCGCGTTCTACCTTTATACCGCCCCAACTGTTTAGCAAAAATGCAAAGAATTTTGATTTATTGTAAAGCACCTCTGCCATAAGGAAGTGAACGGTGC
>JAFVWP010000051.1 GCA_017501565.1 Elusimicrobiaceae bacterium
CAGTTGGCGAAATATTCTTTAATGGGGTCCATGGGGGTGCCGTGCACAACGGAAAAATTTTTACCGCGGTATATTTCCGGCAGGAAAGACACACAGCGAATGGAACGGGCAGAAAGCTGTTGCTCGGTCCAGTCTAATACTTGCAAAGCTTCAAAATTGAAATACATGCGCAATTCGGGGTGAGTGAACACGGCATCATGATTTCCCATAACCCCGATGGCAAGCCCTTCTTCTTTTAATTTGCTGTATTTTTGGACGCACTTTTCCGGATCGGGTCCATAACCGATTAAATCTCCGCAGAAAATATATTTTTCCGCTCCTTCCGCTTTTAGGCGCTTTAAAGCCGCGTTAAAAGCTTCCAAATTGCCATGGATATCGGAAAGGACCCCGTATTTCATTAGCGTACCGCCATATTTTCCACTTGCTCTTTTTTGGCGGCGTCGGCGCGGTCAGCCAAGTTGACGGACATGGTTTTGGATACGCCGCTTTCTTCCATGGTAATGCCGTAGAGGCGGCGGGCCGCTTCCATGGTGCGTTTGTTATGGGTAACCACAATAAATTGCGTAGAGGCGGAAAATTCTTTGATTAAGTTCACAAAGCGTTCTACGTTGGCTTCGTCCAAAGCAGCATCGGCTTCGTCCATGATACAGAACGGAGAAGGATTATGCGTAAAGAACGCAAACAAGAGCGACAAAGCCGTCAGCGTTTTTTCTCCGCCGGACATGGAAGAAATATTTAACAGTTTCTTGCCGGGGGGTTGGGCATAAATTTCTATACCGGTTTCCAGTAAGTTTTCAGGGTCGGTAAGCACCAAATCACATTCGCCGCCACGGAATAAAGACTGGTACGTGTTTTTAAAATGCATCTTTACCTGTTCAAAGGTATATTTAAAATTATCGCGCGTTGTGATGTTAATCTTATGAATGGCGGAGCGCAAATCTTTTTTGGCTTCTTCCAAATCGTTGATTTGAGATTTCAAAAAGTCATGTCGTTGGCTCAAAGCATCATATTCTTCCGGAGCGGTCATGTTGACTGCGCCCATATTTTCAATGCGTTTGCGCATCATTTTCACGCGCTCATAATCTACCTGTTTGTCTCCAAAGTTCAGCTGGGCTTCTTCGGGGGTGATGTTCCAACTTTCAAACAAATTGTTGACCACCGTAGTACGTTGGCGGCGTGCATTGGCTAAAGCATTTTCTAAATCATTTTGTTTGATGTGCAGTTCGCTCAAGGTTTTCTTGTTGGCATTGAGTGCGGTCATTTTGTCATCAAATTCTTTCTTAAGTGCTTCTAAAGATTGACGCAATTTGTACTCGTCCGTTTCCAGCTTGGCCAGGCTGTCTCTTTCGGTGGAAAGTTTGGCTTGGGTGGATAATTTTTCTTCAGCTAAAGCTTGCAAACGGGCACTGGCAGTTTTGGCTGCTTCGGCTCGTTTTCCTTCGTTTTGGAGCAATGTATTGTATTCAAATTCGGTAGATTTTAAATCTACTTCTACATTGTTTTTACGGATTTTTAATTCATACAAACCGCCGTTTAAGTTGTTTAAACGCGTTTTAGATTCTTCTGTCTGTTTTTGTAAGTCTGTTTTTTGCGTTTTTAATTGTTCGGTTTTGTTTTTGATTTCTTCTTGTTGTTGCAAAAGAATCTGTAAATCGGACTGTAATTTTTGTACGTTTTGCTTTCTATTTTCCACGCGCAACATCAGTTGGCGTTTTTGCTCTGCTATACGGGCTAAAGCTTCTTGGGCTTGTTTAAGCTCTCTTTCTTTGGAGGAAAGGTCTCCTTGCACCGCACCTACGGCTACGGCGGCCTCTTGGGCAGAGATTCGCAGCGCGCGCAGGGTTTCTTCGGCTTTGGTTAGTTGGTCGTAATTAGAGATAATTTCTTTAGAAATATTTTCTTCCGTTTCTGTTTTTTGGGCCAAAGATTCTTGTACCGATTCTTCCTCTCCCCAATAAGCTTCCGGTGCAGACATACCTGCCGCACCGGCACTTAAGAAAAAGTCACTTTGTACAGTGTCTTCTTCCTGTGCGTGGTAAGAACCGACGAGCAGAGAAATCAAATTTTCAAGGTCTGCGGCATATTTTAATTCTTTCATCAAAGAACCCGTGGCTTTCGGCGCGGGAG
>JAFVWP010000004.1 GCA_017501565.1 Elusimicrobiaceae bacterium
GTTATCCTCCGACTGATCGGATTCATCACCAAGGAAGAAGCGGGATGGTTTTGTCGCATCATTCGACCTGAAAAAAATCAGACGCCGAGAGACAAGGACGACTCAAAACGTTTGCGGTCCTTTTTTGCAAAAACAAACGTAACCTGAACCGTTACTGCAGTAAAGAACATCAAAATAGAGCAAATCAACAAAAATCCGTCATAACTGCTATAATACTGGCGGAAATAATCGGCAATCGGGCCACCCACAGCGTAGCCGAATACGTTAAGCCCCAAATAATAGCCCATAATCTTTGCATGGCACTTTTTACCGAAAACCTCCGAAACAAGAAGAGGAATCAAAATGGTTTCCAAAGGCAAAGCGATGGAAGAACCGATGCTGTAAACCCAAGCAAGCCACGAGGATTCCTTGGTGATCAAGGAAAGAGATACTATGGAAATGATGGCAAAGAAGCTGCAGTAACCAAAGGTGAATCGGATCCCAAAGTGATCAAAGGAAAAGCCTGCGAAAATTTTGGATGCCATCAAAACCAAGGAATGGATCACAAATACAAAGGAAACCCAATCCACCATTTCATCGCTTTTTCCAACGGCATCATAAATACAAACCATCGATGCCCCACCCATAGCTTGCAGGATGGATCCGGTCAAAAATACGCAAAGGCCGCAAACGTAAAAATACGGCTTTTTCAAAATATCCTTCATTTCGAAGCCAACCCAATCAGCCCCGCGCTTTTTGGCTTTGGTAACAACGCCGCTTCCCAAAGGCTTCATCCCCAATTCAGAAGGATCATTACGTATAAAGATAACGGTAAACAAGCCAACCAATAGAAATAGAATCGCCGTAATGCGATAGGCAAAACGCCAGCCAAGGCCATCCTCTCCGTTACACATAGGATTGATGATAACGGAGGAAAGCGCACCGCCGAGGCCGTTTGAAGCCAACATGATTCCCATAACGGTTCCTTTTTTGCTTGTAAACCACTTTTCAACAACCGTACTGACAATGGTGGTTGTCGTCCATGCAAAACCAATCCCCAAAAAGATAAAACCCACGTAAAGATGCCAGTACTGCGTTGCAAAGGAATTGATCAAAGTCGCAGTAGCAAGTGAAACAAAACCGGCACCAATCAATTTTCTGGCTCCGAATTTGGCAACAAAAAAACCAAAAAACACGTTAAGGGTTGCGGAGGTCACAAAACGAAAGGACGGAGCAAAACCGTAACGAAAAACGTCGTTCAAGCCGCTTTCGGTGTCAGACATGATAGCAGACTTATAGGCGTGTCCGGTAGAGGAGCCAAACCCCAGTGCGACAAAAACCATCAAAAAACCGATGATAAAAATAAACCAATGATAAGAGAAACTAAATTTTACTTTTTCCTTATTCATAATGAGCTCCGGTCCTATTCCAAAAGATAAGCCGCGCAGAACGCGGCTTATCTTTTCTTCTGATTATTCAGCTGATTCCTTCAGCTTCTTTTCAAAGGCCACTCGATCCTTCTTTGCAGCAACAAAGGTAAACTGAATGGTCAAAGCGGTAATTGCCATCACAACACAGAAAACGATGAGAATAAAATTATATGTTCCGACGTTTTGCTTAAAATAATCCGCAATGGGACCACCGCAAGCATAACCGAATACGTTAAGACCCAAATAATACCCCATAATGTTTGCGTGGCATTTTTTGCCAAACACTTCGGAAACAAGCAAGGGAATCATTATGGTTTCCAAAGGAAGCGCAATGGAGGAGCAAACGCTGTAAACCCAGGCGAACCAATTCATGCCTGTTTTTTCGATCAAAACAAGGGCTAAAAGCGAGATGATAGCAAAAATACTGCAATACGCAAAGGTAAAGCGAATTCCGAATTTATCAAAAGATGAGCCGGCAAGAATCTTGGAAACCATCAAAACCAAGGAGTGAGCCACAAACACGGTGGAAACCCAAGCAACCATTTCATCGCTCTTTCCAACCACGGAGTAGATTTGGATCTTGGAAAGGCCGTTCATCGATTGCAGGATCATACCGGTCAAGAAAATACAAGCACCGCATACGTAAAAATACGGCTTTTTTAAAATTTCCTTCATTTCAAAGCCAACCCAATCGGCACCGCGTTTCTTCTTTGCCACAGCATCACGGCCAAGAGGCTCAATTCCCATTTCAGCGGGAGTATTGCGGATCAAAACAAAGGCCAAAACCCCAATCACAAGGAAAATTACGGCTGTAATTTTATAAGCGGCGCGCCACCCCAGTCCCCCTTCGCTGTTGCACATTGGGTCGATGATCACTTCAGAGAGAGCGCCGCCGAGACCGTTGGCGGCAAGAATAATTCCCATAATGGTACCCTTGCCGTTTGTAAACCATTTCTCCACAATATTTCCGACAATGGTCGTCGTCGTCCAAGCAAAGCCAATACCAAGCAAAACAGCACCGACGTAAAGATGCCAATACTCCCGCTGAAATGGGAATTGAGCCTCTTGGCCGTGATGCTGTGGCAA